>JAYEII010000080.1:0-17806 GCA_034660015.1 Methanobacteriota archaeon
AATAAACTCTCCTCGAGTAATTTATCTTCGCTCACTCCAAAATCTTTTGCTATGTGTACCAGAAGTCTTTCTGATGTTGCCAAATTAATACCTCCTAAATTATTTTCTCACTTAAAGGTACATAAAGCTTCCTTATTTGATATTTTTACCTTCCCTTGGATTTCTCTCGCATCTCTTTTATAGCCATTGCAATCTTCTTCACAATCTCCCCTTTCCTTCCTGTTTTGTTCACTCGCACTCTTCCACTTTGAAGCCAGTGCGTTTTCGGATATGCTTTTTCTTTCTCCACCACGGGTTCCAGGTCGAGCATTCTTGCAACCTTTTCTATCTCTTCTATTTTCGGTGATTTCACCGCATTCCTTCTCGACACGATTCGACCTTCGCCTTTTGTCTTCCCTGCCGTTAAATACGCAGGCCAGATAACTATTTTTTCGCCTTTTTCGGCCACTTTTACCTCCTTCAAAAAAGTCCTTTCAAACCCATCCATATATCCTGTATATTTATACCCAACTCATGCCCCACAACACCAATCCCGATAAACGTTCCCACAATACTGCCTATGTTTGCCAATGCCATTACAAGAATAACTTTAAACAGCTTGTTTCTCATTAATTCCCGCAACGATTCCACTCCCAACATCCTCTTTGCGTCTTCTACTGTTGGCTTTCGAACCCGAGCCTCTACCAAGCCTGCAAACCAGCCCGCAGCTAAAAAAATATTCAAAGAAGTTAGCCCTGCAACGGAAAAAGCAGTAAGCGCCGAAAGAGGATGACCCCTTGCGATGACAACACCTGTCGCAGACAAAACGCCATTTATCATATACCAATAAAAAAACACTTTAAGAAGAATATCAAAAGATATACCCGAAAAAATGACCGCCAAAAGGATAATCAATAGAGCTACGCCCAATCCGGCACCCAACAAATTTTTAATATTTATACCAAATCTTCTCTTCTTAGGAATCGAGCATAGCTCATCCCTTGGTGGGATTGACTCGGGATGCTCAAGGAGATTCTTTATTCCTGCAACGTGTCCCGCACCAACTACCGCAACTATTTTCCGCGAAGCGTTTTGATCAAACTTTTCTAAAGTTTGTGTTTGTAGTTCTACCAAATTCCCTGCGATATAAGCATCTCGTTCATCCAACAGCGCTGTCGCAGCACCCGGTGAAAAATCCCTCAGTTCTTCCATCAACTGTGTAACTACATCGTCATCCGTTATTCTATCCAGCTCTATGTAATTCTTCCCCTCACCTTTCCCTATCCCTATTCCTACTCCTTCCTCTCCCGCATCTTTTATGCCTCTCATGCTGCCAACCGCGAAAATAATCGAAAAAAGCATCTTGATCTTTTCCCAAAATTTCATCGCATTCCAGAACCGCTGCATCGTTACTTGAATAGGCCTATCAATCAATGCGATTTCGCAACCTCTCTCCTCGGCTTTCTTTATCGCCGCCATCATGTCTGCACCGGGCTCAATACCTAATTCCGCACCCATTTTACGCTGCACGTATGCAAGCAGCCAATGCGTGAGCAATAAAAATGGGCTGCCACCGCTTATCACGTCTTTTATCGAAAAATCCGCCATATCCCCTTTCAATGCCCTGAATCTACCTTCGCATAACTCAACGGCAACCACGTCGGGCTCTTCTCTGTCTATTACCTCCTCCACCTCTTTTACGCTCTTTTCTAATATATGCCCCGTGCCCACCAGGATTATATTATTTTGCATTTTTTCAATTTCCACTTTGCATTTGTCATTGTATATAAAATGTAACCCCCATCTATTTAAGACACGGATTTACACTGATTTACGCGGATTTATTTAGGTTTAACCGTGTTGATTCTTATCATCTATCTGTGTTAATCTGTGTAATCTGTGGTTAATAACTTTTAATTTAGTTTGCTCTGTACCGCAACAAAGCAGCGACACCACCGAACGCACGCATCAGCTGCGCTCCTTCCTCAAATTCCGTTGATATGACTTCTACGTCTGCACCGGTCTCCTCCGCCTTTTCCACTAAATCGTGCATGAACTCAACATCAAGCTCTTCGGAAAACAAAAGCGTGCCCACGGCACCAATTTCCAATTTCCTCCTCACTTCTTTCTCCCCGTATGCTACCATGTACTCATCATTTACTAATAGCTTCATGAACCGCTCCATGAGCTTCTTCTCGCTCATCAAATCCAATCCCGCGAGGGCGTCTTCCGCCTTATCAACGAGCTCAAAAAGACCCGATTCATCCGTATAGGCTACATCAAAAGCGCCAAGAATTTTGTTCTGCAGTTCGTAATGCAAGTAAGACCCCTTTATAAAATCGTCCTTCGTTGGACTTGGCCCGCCTATCAAGATGCTTTGTACATCAGTTTGAAGTAATATTCTTGTTGCATGCTCGCCTATTCGCTTATAAAAATCATCTATTGCTATCTCTCGCAACCGCTGGAATCGCAGTGCTGACTGCCCTCCTTTTCTTATCTTTCCCGGAACCGCAGAAGTCAAGTGTTTCCTTGCCTCCACTACCTTTCCTGTTAAGGTGCCTATCGTCGCTTCTCTCCTATCAAGCACGATTAAACCGTATTTTTCCTTCTCCTCCACCATCTCTTCCAGCGGTTCGAGGAAGAAAGAGGAATCACAATGGTAGATATAAGACTGTAGTTTTTCCGGCGGCTCCACGATGAGGGTTTCTATATCTGTCTTGTCTCCACCCTTCTCCACGGCACCACAGAATATAACCACGCCGTTTTCACCAACATGCACGTACTTCAGCTTGGATAAAATAGAATCCAGCGAACTCTGAACATTGGTACGGGTAGATTTGCTTTTTATATTCATCGCTTGCCCGTATTCATCACGTAGATGAGAAGTAACGTCAGATACTTGTTTATCTCTCGGAATGTAAACTGACACGAGTTCTGTCCCTCTACCCGCCTTTTTCCTCAGTTCTTCTAATACCTTCCTGAATTCATATTTCTTTATCCTATTCATAACTTTTTTCTTTGATAAAACTTCCTTTTTAAGAAAGTTTTATGCGAAGCGTTTTTGATCAAACTTTTTTTAAAAGTTTGATGCGGCAACCGGGGCTCGAACCCGGGTTACAGGCTATTTCCCATCCTTAGAGGTGTCAGGTTTGAGGGTTGAAATGTGTAACTCATGGGCTACTCACACCTCACACCTGACAACTAACACCTGAACACCTGACACCCCGCTCATGTTGGGAAGCCCGTGTCCTACCGCTAGACTATTGCCGCTTTATATTTCGACGTGAGCTCCTCAAATTCTGATGCAAGCGAAGCAGCAGCGGACTTCACCGCCTCTATCGGGTCACCCTCCCGCATCTTCACGTATAAAACAGGATTGCTCATCAGTGTATGCTTGATGCTGTAGGTTGCGATGTCAACCTTTTCATTCTCCAACAGTTTTGATGATAGCGGAGCTAAAAGCGTGTGGTCTTCACCTTCTATTTCTATCTTTACCACTTTTTCTCTCTTCTCAAGTATCTTTAAGCGCCTATTTTCCTTTTCTTTATCCATCCCCTAACATCACCTAAACCACGCCCTTACCATAATCTTCCGATATTTTTCTCGGTTCCACCCTTTTGCATTTCTCGCATGTCAGTACATCCCCTTTCCTCTTCAGGCGACCTTTGCATTTTGTACACATCGCTTTAAGAACGCCTAAATCCCTGTCCTCTGTGCTAAGCCGTAATGCCTTTGCGTCCAACACTTTTGCCTTTACCACGTCAAGATAACCGAACTCCTGCTGCAAATCGTTTACAAACCCTTTTCGCACATTTGATATGCGGATAACTGCTTGAGTAGATGCAGCAATTTCCCGTTTCTCCTTCCCTTCCACACACGCTATACTCACGAGGGCAACGTTATCTCTTAAATCCTCTATTCTGCCTATAACCACATCCCCTTCTTTGAGCACTGGCGGTGTCTCTACCGCGGGCAGAACCTCTATAGCTCTCTTATCGGTTATGTTAATTGTACCTATCTGCGAGGCGTATAAATTCCCCTCTTCGCCGTATACGCCTTTTCCCAACGTAAATTCCTCTGAAGTACCCAGGAAATCCCCAGGAACTACTACTACTTCACCTTTTTCCATTTGATTTTACGCTCCTTTCTCTTCTCCTCTTTTCTCTTCCCTTCTAAATTATTATTGATTTAGTTCTTCTTATTTATTAGGTAGATACATACGTAATTGTAATATGCGTGTGATTGGAATAGACCCGGGAACTGCTCGCACAGGGTGGGGTGTCATTGAGTTCAATCACGGAACATTAAAACCAATTGATTTTGGTTATATAAAGACAACACCCGAGCAGCTAAACGAGGATAGATTAAGAAAGGTATATGAAGACTTACTCGCGGTGATAAAAGACATGACGCCTGATGTGATGGCGATCGAGAAGCTATTTTTCAATATTAACGTGAAAACCGCGTTAAGCGTTGGTCAAGCACGGGGGGTATGTCTCTTAGCCGCTTCTGTCTCGGGACTTCCTACATACGAATACAATACCTCTGAGGTGAAAAACGTTATAACTGGATACGGCAGAGCGGCAAAGAGCGAAGTAGCGAGTAAAATAACGGAGCTGCTTCGCCTAGCGGAGATACCAAAACCTGACGATGTTACCGATGCCCTTGCTATCGCAGCCACGTATATTTTTCAAACCAACACTTCTAAAAACCACGAGATTCCACGAGATTAACACAGAACTTTTTGTGAGTAAAAAATCTTTACTAAAAAAAACATATTTGTTTTTCTTTTAGCACAGGTTTTCTTTTTGTAAAAAAGAAAAAGTGTTGTGCAATCTGCGGTTATAAAAGGAGGTTTTTAAATGTGTATGTTCAACAGCAGTGAGAACGAGATAAACCAGCAGAAAAGGGTTATAAACGAGATATAAATCCAATCCTTTACCCCTTCTAAGCTCGTATGTAAGAACGGATAGACAAATTTCTGCACCATGACCATCAGAATTGCGATAAGCAAACCATCTTCGGATATAGGATTTTTTATCACGTAGAATGATATAACACCCGCAAGAACGCCAAACAGGAGAGGCGTTAGCGTCTTTATCAACCCTTCCTTGTATTCCGCCTTCTCTTTCTCCTTCTTCTTTATATCCCGCTCTCTTTTATCGTTCTCCATTGACTCGCACTATCAATTTAAGTTACTTGTATTTATTATTTCTGTTCTCAGTTTTCGGTTCTCTGGTTTCAGGTTGATGAGCACGAAAACACTTTATGCATTGCGAATACGCCACCTTAACAAAACACCTTCGTCCATTGGCTCCGCACTTAAAAGCTCCAGCTTTACCATTTTTCCTTCTACGGCAAAGCCTTCACCATCCACAAGTGTAGGTGCGTTTCCACCGCCGATTATCAGGTTGCCCACATACGTATATATCTCATCAACGAGCCTCTGCGAAATTAAAGACCAGTTAAGCGTTGCACCGCCTTCTACCATCAATCTACTCACGCCTCGCTGCCACACCAAAAAAAGAAGCTTCTTTAAATCCACTTCCTCCTTACCACAAATTAGAACCTCCGCTTTCTCTCCTAATCCTTCCATATCTTCCACAATTGCCCGTTCGGAAACTGCAATTAGTCGTTTTCCTTCGCCTTTGTTTAATATCTCTGCATCAACCGGTGTTTTCGCCTCGCTGTCCACCACTATTCGCAGCGGATTCTCATCTTTCCCCGCCTTTCGCCTTTCTTCCCTCCTCTTTTCGGATTTCACAGTTAAAGAAGGGTTATCCGCTAAAACAGTGCCTATGCCAATCATTATCGCATCGCTTCCTGCCTTCAGTGAATCAACCCGCTCAAAATCTTCCCTGCCGCTTATTGTCGTCTGCTTCCTTTCTATCGTAGATATTTTCCCATCCGCGCTCATTGCAGCGTTTATAAACACAAAGGGTCTGTCCATTGTTTTTTTCCCGCCCCAATAAAAATTTAGATGCAATAGCTTTAGGGTTCCTTAACTTATAAAACCATATCAAATCCTATCGTAACACAGCACGCAAATGGGTGAAACAGAAAGGATAAAAAAGGATATAACGCTTTTTGAAGAGAGCGTGACCGAGCTGGACTCGTTATCGCGGGGCAGCAATGAGGAAGAGGTGATAGAGCTTGCAAAGGGGTATTACGAGGACACGAAGTATTATCTTGAAAAAGGGGATTACTTCACTGCCTTTGGTTGTATAAATTACGCTCATGGGCTGTTAGACGGGATAAAGCGGAAGAAAGGGAGAACAAAAAACAGAAAATAAATTAGGGACACAGATTAACGCAGATTAACACAGATGACAAGAATCAACACGGTTAAACTAAAATAAATCTGCGTAAATCAGTGTGAATCTGTGTCTTAAATAGAAAGAAGCTATACTTTATATACAACCGATTTACTCTCCCATTCAAAAATTGTTTTTTTATATAGTTTAATGGTAATTCTTAATAGAGGAAATAAAATCCCGCCTTAACTCAGTTTGGCAGAGTGCGCGGCTGTAGAGTGAATTTTTGACCACCTCCCAAAGGTCACATAACCGCGTGCGCGGACACCGCGATGTCCCCGGTTCAAATCCGGGAGGCGGGACTGAAAGTTTTTATCAAAAACGCTGGGGAATAAAAATGGGAGAAATGAGAGAATTATTGAAAAAATTAGCCGAGGCACATGGTGTTTCAGGCTACGAAAGCGAGATAAGAGAAATCGTAGAGGCAGAGATTAAGCAATATGTGGACGAAATAAAGACCGACGGGTTGGGGAATCTGATAGCCACGAGGAAAGGGAAAAAACCATCTGTTATGATTGCTGCGCACCTCGACGAAATAGGGCTTATGGTGAAGCTCATAGAAGACGATGGTTTCTTGAGATTCTCGACTATAGGCGGGTGGTTTGACCAGACACTGCTCAATCAGCGTGTGGTTCTGCATTCCGAGAACGGGGTGAAAGTGCATGGCGTTATAGGCTCAAAACCACCGCATAAAATGAAAAAGGACGAGCGTGAGAAGGCGATAAAATCAGAAGATATGTTCATTGACGTGGGTGCGTGCGACAAAGAAGAAGTAGAGCAAATGGGGATTGTTATCGGAACGCCTGTTACAGTAGATAGGCATTTTGTAGACCTGAAAAACGAACGAGTTAGCTGTAAAGCCTTTGACAATCGTTCCGGCGTTGCGATAATGGTAGAAGCACTTAAACGTGCAAATACCGACTTCGAGGTCTATGCAGTAGGCACTGTGCAGGAGGAAGTGGGGTTGAAAGGGGCACGAACGGCAGCATTCGGGCTCAACCCCGACGTTGCCCTCGCAATAGATACCGATATAGCAGGGGGGCATCCGGGGATAGAAAAGAAAGACACGACAGTAGAGATGGATAAAGGTCCCGTGATTACCGTTTCCGATGCTTCGGGTCGCGGCATAATAACGCCGCCCTCGGTGCTGAAATGGCTCAAAGAGACGGCAACCAAGCATAATATAGACTATCAGCTCAGCGTATCGGAAGGTGGCACGACGGATGCTACCTCAATCCACCTTACAAGAAGCGGCATACCCACTGGTGTAATCGGTGTGCCTACAAGGTACATTCACTCGCCTGTGGAGTTGTTAAGCCTGAAAGACCTCGATAAATGCGCTGAACTCGCTGCACGAGCCGTAGAGCAAGTAGGTAATTACTTCTAAATAAACCCTTTTCTTTAAACCTTTTAAGAAAAGTTTTATCAAAAAAAGCTTCGCGGAAAAGAAAAGCGTTTTCGGAAAAGAAAAATATCCTTGATTTTGTAGTGAATGACACAAATAAGAATAAACCTCGGCGGCATCGTTCCCTTTTCTACCATAGACTGGCGAGGAAAAGCTTCGATGGTGATATTTCTTAGGGGGTGCCCGTTTCGATGTCTCTATTGCCAGAATCATGACCTGCTGGAAGGCGATAACTACGTTGAGATGCAGGAAATAGAAGAAGACATAAACAAAAATGAGGATTTCATAGATGCTGTCGTTATTTCCGGTGGTGAACCGTTCATGCAGCCCGGCGCAATAGAAGCGATTGCCGAATATGCAAAGGCACGGTCACTGCTCGTTGGCGTGCAGACAAACGGATTTTATCCTGAAGTTATCGAATCTATGCTAAGAAAGGAGCTAATTGACAAAATATTCCTCGATATTAAGGCGCCGCTGTCTGATAAAAAGCTCTATGCCAAACTAACAAAAGTCCCCGGGGTGGTGGAACAAGTAAAAAAGACACTGGGTACTTGTGTGCGTGCGAAAATAGAACTCGAAGTGCAAACAACGGTATTCAAACATCTTGCCGGTGCAGAGGAAGTGAAACGCATAGCAAAAGAACTGGGAGAGGCCTGGGCTGCACACTGCCCGTATGTGATACAACAGGGTCGGGTTGAGCTTGTTCCCGGTGGTGAAATAAAAGAAGAAGATGTATTCAGCCACGAAGAGCTGAAAGAACTCGCTGCAATTGCTTACCACGCCGGATCTCTGAATGAAGTGAGGATACGAACAAGGGAAGAAGGCGAGGAAGTGATTTATATTATTTAGTTTTGGGATTTGTTTAGAACTATATGTGGGGTAGCGACCAATGGTAAGTGTTTTTATTGAAGCAGTGCCCGCGAATCTGTCTATTGCAAAAGCCGTTTGCGACTACAACCGTAGTAGAGGCAACCACGCAGATTACACCGCCTTCGGAATGCAGATAAGAATAAGGGGTGATAAAAAACTCGTTTTAAAACGTGCGATTGTCGAAGAAGCAATCGGCAGGGAACTGACCGAAAACGAATGGCAGAGTGTTTCTTGGAATTATGTGGGGACCATAACCAAGTCGGGGCAAAGCGAGCTCATATTTGAAGATTCTGAAGAATCAAAAATTCTGGATGCGTACTGGGATAAACGATTGAAGAGTTTGAAAAAACGCGATGGCCAATCTCGCGATTAGCTAAACTTTTTATTGTAAAAAGGCAAATCAAAGAACATGGCAAAAATAGGATGTGTTTTCTGGAAAGATAAAATCGGTGGTGAAATAGAGCGGCGGGAAACAGAGGCGTTCCCCTATGGGTTCACCGTCGGTCCGCACGGCGAATGGGAAATGGTCATCGCAGAAGAGGATAAAAAAGTGAGGAAAAATGAACTTGTGAACATAAAGGTAGGAGAAATAGAGCTGCCTCCAAAGGCGATAGTCTTGCCTTGCTTCATAATGCGACATGCACTTGGTGTGGTTTCTTCGCTCGCAGCGGTGGGAAAGTCGATACCCGTTGAGGAACATAGGGCTCTTGATGAAGTTATTTTTCACCCATTCGCTGATGGTAAGGTGAGTAGAGGAGAATTACTCTGTGTTGTGAACATATTTTACGCAGCAACCGAGCGAAGACTTGCGAAGGGAGCAGCAGAGAAGTGGCTACGGGAGAGATACCGATATTAGTGTTTGCGTTTGTCGGTGCGCCAGCAGCGGGAAAGACGGAAGCAGCTCTGGTGGCAAAGGAACTCGGCATTCCTGTCATAACAATGGGAGAAGTGATAAGAGAGGAGTTAAGAAAGCGAGGGCTTCCGTTGAGTGACGAGAATGCAGGCAGAGTTGCAAACGAGCTGAGGGCGCACGAAGGGATGGATGCGATTGCTAAACGGTGCATTCCCGCTATAAAAGCGCAGAAGAAAAGCGCGGGCAAAACCGAAAAAGTCATTGTTATAGATGGAATAAGAGGGATTGCCGAAGTAGAAACGTTTAAAAGCGAATTTGGTGCCCATTTCATGCTTGTGCGCGTGGATGCCCCACTTCGCTTTCGATATGAACGAATAAAATCACGCGGTAGAGGCGATGATTTGGACCTATCGAGCATTGACGAATTCAAAAAGCGGGAAGAGAGAGAGTTCGGGTGGGGGATGGGAGAAGCAATGAAAAAAGCAGATAAGGTGATAAAGAATGAAGGTTCTTTAGAGGAGTTTAAAGAGCAGATAAAAGAAATTCTTCTTCAGCATTGACCTTATAGTGATTTATCACCGCGGAGAGCGCAGAGTACGCAGAATTTTAAGACGGTTTCAATCATTGTTTAGGCTTTCTGGTGCCTTAGTTTAGAGGTTTAGCTCGTTAGCGGCTCAGTCCCTTTGACCAAAACGCTAACCCGCTAAACCGCTATCATCCGTTATTAATAACTACCTAGGAATGAGTTCATGGAGTGGAAGACATTCTATAAGTTCCATGTCATTGGAATTGACATTCGCAGTAGCATCCGCGCCCGAACGGGAACCCGGCTCAGAACGCGAGGTAATCCTACTCTTAGCTAATCGGTATTCCCTCTTCGCCCTGCTCCCCTTCCTTACCAAAATGCCCTCGGAATGCATATTCGCTAAGTACGTTGATAACGTGCTGATGCCTACCTGCTCACCATACGCTTCTTCGTATATTCTTCTAATCTGTGAAGAAGTGAACCAATCCTCTGGCGACCTTTTGTCATATCGCAAAAAATACGCCAATCGTTCCTTTATCGTGAGGTCTTCGCTGTCAACCTCAGAAGGGTCAGAAAGGAAAGGCGAGGGAAGCGTATTTTCCAAAAATTTCACCATACTGCTTATTATAGAGGGCTTAAACGATTCGTCCATAAAATCCCCCTCGCGTTCCATAGAGGTTTTCATCCCTTCTTCATTCACCACTTCCACGCGCACCTTCGCCGCCATCTTCATCTTCACCCCTTCACTTTTTCAATGAACAAATGAAGTTAAGTTCGACCTTATATATAAAGGGTATGCAAAAATACAGAAAATCACCACCCATTTCCTATGGAAAGAAGCAGTGAACAGATGAAACAGAAGGCATCTTAAAAATCTTAAACAATAGGGATAAACTAATTCTTGAACGGAGGGCGAAGCGGAATTGGCAGCAAAGCGCGATTACTACGAGACACTGGGCGTGGATAAAGGAGCATCGAAGGAAGAGATAAAGCGTGCTTATCGGAGATTGGCGAAAAAACACCATCCTGACCTTAATAAGGATAACCCGAAAGAAGCAGAGGAGAAGTTTAAAGAGGTATCTGAGGCTTATGAGGTGTTGTCAGACCCACAGAAGCGTGTAAACTACGATAAATTCGGGCATGCAGGTGTTGACTTCGGTCCCGGGGGATTTGAGTGGTCCAATTTCACGCGATACGGCGATGTAGAGGACATATTTGGTGATGTGTTCCGAGACTTCTTCGGTGGTGCTAATTTTGGCTTTGGGAGAACCCGAGGCGGTGCATCTATATTCGAGGACCTCTTTGGAAGAGGAGGATACACAAGAACAGGAGCAGAGAAGGGATACAGACCCAGAGCCGAGAGAGGAAGCGACATCCGATATGACCTTGAGATAGACCTTGGGGAAGCGGCGAAAGGGATGGAGAAGGAATTAAACGTTTCTAAGGAAGAGAGATGTCCCTCGTGTGGGGGAACGGGTGCGAGTCCCGGTGGATTAAAAACCTGTTCTGCATGTGGAGGAACCGGTCAGATAAAAAATGTGCAAAGGCAGGGGTTTGCCCAGTTCATTTCTATCTCTACTTGCCCTCAATGCGCGGGAAGAGGGGAAGTAGTGGAGAAGCCCTGTGAGAATTGTGGAGGGAGTGGGAAAATCCGCGTGAGCAAGCGGATATCGGTACGAATACCGCCAGGTGTAGATACAGGAAGTAGATTACGGATTGCGGGAGAAGGGGGGGCAGGAGAACGAGGGGGACCGTCGGGTGATTTGTACGTCGTAGTGCATGTAAGAGAGCATGAGTTCTTCAGAAGGGAAGGAAGCAACCTGTTTTGTGAAGTCCCTGTTCGCTTTGCACAAGTGGTATTTGGCGATGAGATAGAAGTCAGGACGATAGAGGGGGGGAAGGCGAAAATAAAAATGCCTCTCGGAACGCAACCAAACACGGTTTTCCGGCTGAAAAATCGCGGAATGCCTGATTTGAGGGGCTATGGCAGGGGAAACATGCTGGTGAGAGTGAAGGTAGTAACGCCAACAAAAGTGAGTAAAAAGCAGAAGGAACTGTTACGTGAATTTGATGAAGAGGAGCGAGGGCAAGAAGAGGGAGAAAAAAAAAGCTCTTTTTGGTGGAGCAAAAGTAAAGGTAAGGGTAAAAGGTAGAACGATAGTCATTCCAGCAGTAAATTGCAAATAATAAACCACGAGATTCCACGAGACCGACACAAGAAAATGATGTCGGATACAGGATTCCTAATACAGGATACAGGTTTGACTTGCATCTTGTATCATGTATCTTGCATCTTCAATTATTTCTCGTGAAAATCTGTGTAATCTTGTGGTTAATAATTTTCGGAAATGACAATAAATAAAATACAAGCATCTATATCTATTTCTATTCTATTGAACTACTGAAAATGCGAGGTAAAAGAGATGGAAGGGCAAGAGCAAGGGCAGGAGCAAGAGCAGGAGCGAATAAGAACCCCTATTCTCTCTGTACTGGGACACATAGACCATGGCAAGACCACCTTACTCGACAACATAAGGGGTACCACAATAACAGCAAAGGAAGCGGGACGCGTGACACAGCATATTGGGGCAACAGAAATCCCGATAGAGCTGATAAAGAAGATTTGTGAACCTTTAAGGACGGATTGGACGGGAATAGAAGTTCCCGGTTTGCTTTTTATTGATACCCCCGGGCACCATGCCTTTGCATCTCTGAGGAAAAGAGGGGGCGCTTTAGCTGACGTTGCCGTTGTGGTGGTGGACGTGATGGAAGGATTTCAGCCACAGACTTACGAATCACTGAACATCTTAAGATTATTAAAAACGCCTTTCGTGGTGGCATTGAACAAAATAGACCGGATAAAGGGCTGGAACTCAACTAAAAGACCGTTTATTCTCAATTATACCGACCAGCCGGAATATGCGAGAGCGGCACTGGATGCGCGGATATATGAAATAGTGGGCGACCTGTACGATAAAGGTTTCTCGGCTGATAGATACGACCGGATAAAAGACTTCTCAAGGAACGTGGGTATCGTGCCGATATGCGCGAAGACGGGAGAAGGAATTGCGGATTTGCTGCTTGTTCTGATAGGATTATCACAGAAGTTCTTTGAGAAAGTTCTGCGAGTTCATTTAGAAGAGGCGGGTGTTGGCACGATACTGGAAAAGAAGGAGGAGAAAGGTCTCGGAACCACGATTGACGTGATATTATACGAAGGAAAGCTCAGCGTGGGCGATACAATCGTGGTGGGGAGTACGGAGGAGGACCCGATAGTAACAAAGGTGAAAGCACTGCTGAAACCAAGAGCTTTGCAAGAGATACGAACAGAACAAAGATTTCTTCGTATAAAAAGTGTGAATGCTGCTTCAGGAATGAAAATAGTAGCCCCGGGGATAGAAAATGCGCTTCCCGGGTCGCAAGTGCGAGTGGCCGGGCCCGGACAAGAAGAACTCGAGAACGTGATAAGAATAATGAAGGGCGAGACAGCGGAGCTAAAAATGGAAGCAAGCCTAAGCCCGGAAGGGATAATCATAAAGACCGATACAATGGGCTCGCTGGAAGCGCTTGCCATGGAACTGAAAACGGAAGGAATAGAGAAAATAAAAAAAGCAACAGTTGGAAACATATCTAGAAGGGACGTAATAGACGCAACCACTACAGGGGGTAGGTATTTGAGCGTTATTCTGGGTTTTAACGTTGATATACTCCCTGATGCAAAAGAAGCAGCTCTGGAGAACGCCATTCCTGTATTTATGAGCGACGTTATTTATCGGTTGATAGAAGATTACAAGAACTGGGTGAAAGAAGAGCGGGATAAAGAGAAGCGTGAACTCATGGATAGGCTGACCACACCGGCAAAGATGAAAATTCTGCCCGGATGTGTATTCCGGCAGAGCAAACCCGCTATTTTTGGTATCGAGGTCTTGGGTGGGAAGATAAAAACGGGCGTGAAACTGGTAAAATCGGATGGTACCAGGATTGGAGCGATAAACGAGATACAGGATAAGGGAGGCAGCATAAAAGAAGCGGTGGTGCCGATGCAGGTGGCAATTTCAATGAAAAAGCCGACGTTTGGACGGCAAATAAAGGAGAATGACGTTTTGTATGTGGATATTATAGAAGAAGAAATGAAAGAGCTAAAAACCTCAACGGGAAAGGGGTTGTTGTCCGCAGACGAAGAGGAGATATTAGAGGAGTTGGAGAGGATAAAGGGAAAAATTCCTAAATCCGAGCGATGAAGTTAATTATGTGTAAATACGTTATGTATAAATACATAAACAAATAGAAGGAAGTTATAGTACATATACAACAAGAAATGAAAAACCCGTTCATTTACGGTGAAGTGGTAACCGGAAAAGATTTTGCAGACAGGGAAACAGAGATAGAAGAAATTACAAGAGACCTGAAAGCAGGTCAAACCATCTTCCTGGTTTCTCCCCGGAGATATGGAAAAACATCTTTAATCATGAATTCACTTGAGAAATTACAGTTCGATGGTTTCTATACTGTGTACATAGACCTTTTTAAAGTATCTTCATTTAAAGGTTTGTTGGAACTATATACCGCGGCGATATCAAAGGCGGCGGAAACAAGAATTGAAAAAATCAATCGTTTTGTCAGAGATTTCTTCCCTAACATTCACCCCAAGATAGTTATCGCCTCTGATGGAAGACCATCTATGGAAATTGATTATGAAATCAGAGAAAAAAGTGTGGGAAAACTTTTCGAGGAAGTTTACGAGGCACCACAGCGAATAGCGGAAAAGGGAGACAGGAATTTCATTGTGGTGTTTGATGAATTTCAGGAGATAGTGAATTTGAATGGTGAAATGATAGAGAAGGGAATGCGAGCCTGTTTTCAACATCATGACCGGGTGGGGTATTTATTTGCCGGGAGTAGGCGACACATAATCTATGATATGATTTCCGATAAACGAAGGGCGTTCTATAACATGGGCAGGGTAATGAGCCTGGGTAAAATACCAGATGAAGAGTTTAAAGCTTTCCTTGAGGCTAAGTTCTCAAAAACGGGATTTTTATTAGAGGAGGGAGTACTGGATGAAATTCTGGAAGTAACAGAAAACTATCCCTACAACGTTCAATTTTTATGCCACGAGTTATGGAATAACTGTCGGGATATAGAAGTAGTCTCAGTTGAAGACATTACTTACGCAATGAACAAAATACTTGATGGCCAATCGGCAGTTTATGCTACTATCTGGAATACTCTGCCCCTGCATCAGAAGAGAATGCTCATTGCAATCGCCTCGTCAGGTGGTGAAAATGTATTCTCCAGGGACTTTATAAGAGACAATGACTTGGGGGCTGTTTCTTCGGTTCAGACATCCATCAATCTTTTGATGAAGAAAGAGATTATAGACAAGGAAGATAGTAGCTACTACATCACCGACGTATTTTTCAAGAACTGGCTCGATAAAGAAATGGTCTGAAGGATAATGATGTGCTCGTACAGCGTGAGAATAAATTCCAAAATCCAAATAGACCTTTTTTGCACGCAAAAAGGGTTACCGGAGAAATCATGTTTCTTCCGAATAAGAAAAATTTATAGACCGAAGTTTCAGGCAAGTCCAAATAACTTTCGCAGTTGAATCAGCAGTATTTTTGCTTGTTTATCTAAAATAGTTATTTTTATACGTTATTCATGTGCTATTTCTCATTCGGAACTACAGAAAAAATCGAAATGTTTAAATAAGAAAAAGAAATTAAATTGATGTAGTGATAACATGTACGATCCAAAGCCAAAATATGATGTATTCCCGAAAAGCATCGATATAATAGATTTTTTTTTAGGTATGAAAGTGAGTTTGTAGTTAGACCCCCTTACCAAAGAAAAAGTGTTTGGGATGTGTCAAGACAACAGAAGTTGTTAGACAGTCTTTTCCGGAGGTACTATATTCCCAAGATAGTTATTAGAGAGGTTAGAATAAATGATGAGGAAACAAAGAAGGAGATCATTGACGGACAACAAAGGATAATTACTGTTAAAAATTTTTTTAATAATGAATTGAAATTACCTAACACGTTAGCTGATTTGAAGAAAGGTATCGAAGGAAAGAAATATGAAGACCTTCCTGATGAAATTAAGAAATTTGTTGATAAGGAACTTGTATTTATGGTAGACATAGTTAAAGGAATAGGCAATCCAAAAGATCCAAAGCACCAGAAACTAGCAACCGAAATCTTTTGGCGTTTACAACAAGGGGAATCACTAAATTATATGGAAATAGCCCATTCGAGGTTATCTAGCCTGACTAGAAATTTCATAGTAAAGTACTCAGATGATATTACCTTCGATTATGTCAATTATAAACCTATAGATCAAAATAGGGATAAACATCCTTTCTTCAAAATTGTTCAAAGGAATAATAATAGGATGCAACACTTAGCCTTACTAGCAAGATTTCTTCTTATAGAGTTTGGCGATGGGCCAACAGACCTTAAGGAGCAAGATGTGACCAAATTAATAGATGATTTTAAAACAGAAGATGGTATAGATAATTATTCCTTTGAAAAAACAAAAGAAGCAAAGGCTGTTTTACAAAAGATGAGGGTGTTTTATGACATTTTTAAATCTGACTCTATGATTGATAAAGAAAGCAGTGTTAAAGAGCTATCTCAGGAGTATTTTATTATTTCCGCTTACCTCTTACTTCGACATCTTAGAAAATATTATGCTCTAACTGAAGATAAATATGGGCTGTTCTCAGATTTTATTATCAATAATTTTTATCCAAAATGGTCAAACCGTTCTGAAGATGATAAGGACATACTTGAATTTATCCGTGACAGGCAACAAAGTAAGGCGGAAGTTGAAAGTAGAGATAGAATTATTCGACAATTATTTTTTGAATACTTGAAAAACAAGGGACATGAATTATTAGTCAAAGATGAAAAAAGAACCTTTGATGAGGCAGAAAGAATAGAAATATATCGAAGAGATAAAGGTCTTTGTCAAAAATGCTTGGAGGAAGGCAAAAGTGAAGTTGAAGCACGAGTGAGTTGGAGTAAATTTCAAGCGGATCATGTGCTACCTCATTCAAAAGGGGGCCAAACAATTATCGAGAATGGTCAGGTTTTATGCAGGTATCATAATACAAAAAAAGGAAACAAGATCGAATAAATTCCGATGCTTACCCTGGCGATAATGGAGAAGCGAAGCAATGACAAAGAAGCGGGAAGAAAAGGGTAAAAAGCTTTTAGGATAAAATCGAAGCGATAGCGAAGAAAAATCGATAATTTTAAGGTTTGTGATGACACTGTCTAAAAATATAGTGATTTATCACCGCGGAGAGCGCCGAGACCACAGAGTTTTAGGATTGTTTCAATCTTTGCTTATGTTTTCTGGTGCCTCTGCGTTCTCTGTGTGCTCTGCGGTGAAATTTACGGATAGGGCAATTTCACTGGAAAATTTGACAGTGCCATTTTCTTACCCTTTCAATAACCCTTTCATTTCCAAAAACCCCCTCGTATTCACCACATCCTTAGCTTCGAGCCATCCCCTTCTTGCCGTTGCCACCCCGTATTTTATCACCGCACCCATCTGCGTCGCATCATGCGCATCCGTTGATATTGCAATCAACACACCATAATCCTTCGCCATCCTGCAATGAACGTCATTCAAATCCAGCCGGTTAGGAAATGAATTGAGTTCCATAACGGTGCCCGTATCCCTCGCCACTTCCATCAACCGCTCCATATCCACCTCATACGGCTCCCTCTTGCCCAGAACACGACCGGTAGGATGCGCAATTATGTCCACGTGCTCGTTTTCCATCGCCGTTACAATTCGTTGTGTCATCGTCGCCCGGTCTTGCGAGAATTTGCTATGAACCGCAC
>JAYEII010000080.1:17906-32996 GCA_034660015.1 Methanobacteriota archaeon
GCGTGAACGCATCCATCACTTCTTTCGGTCTCCTCGATACCACCAATATGTCTATGTCCCCTATCGTCTCACGCCACCGTCGCAAACTGCCCGCGATTGTTATCCGTTCTACCGCATCCAACTTCTTCAATTCGGTCACTATTGATTCTGCACGAGGCAGTGCTTCGGAAAGTAATTTACGTCCCTTATATCGTCTGTATTGCTCTATTCCCTTCAGTATGTTCTCCTCTACCTTGGCACCAAATCCGGGAAGTCTTTCTAACTTATGCGACTTAGCAGCTTCCTCTAACTGCTCTATGCTATTTATCCCGATTTCGTCATGCACCTTTGCTATTGTCTTCGGACCGACACGGGGGATGGCTAAGAGTTCAAGCAAAGCCGCAGGGACTTCTTGCATCAGCTCTCTATGCGCTTTGCAATCACCTGTTTTTGTAATCTCCTCTATCTTCTTTGCAATACCTTCACCCACGCCGGGTATTTTCTTTAATTCGCTGACTCCTCCTCGTTCGGCTATCGCCTTCAAGTCCTGCACAAGTGTTTCTATCGTCCGAGCTGCTCGTCTGTATGCCCTTATTTTGAACGGATTTTCGGCTTTCAACTCTAAAATATCTGCTATTTCGTCAAAAATCCTCGCCATGTCAAGGTTTATCATTTTCTTGTTATAGCTAAAGCTATTATCAGTAAAAATATTTTATGGGACATGAAACTATCTATTACTTTAGAGGGAGGAAGTTAAAATGGGAGAAGGAGTTTTGGGGAAGGATATTAAGATGGGTGAAGAAGTTTGGGACGATGACGAATTCTTAGAAAAAGTAAAGGAAATCTGTGTTAACAATCATATTAAGTGGATAAGCAGAGAAGAACTTAGGGAATTCTTAGAAAACGTAAAAGGTATCTTAGTTAACAATCCCAACGAATTCGTCACAATAAAAGAGATAGCAAACGACAATGCAATAAAAGAGATAATAAAGGGAAAATGGAACTTGTGTAATGACCCTGATTACGTAGTGAGGTGGTTTCTATGCGTTCCAATAGATTGGTTATCGCCAGATATACTTTACTTAGAATGTCGAACTCATGCGGATTATGCACAGTGGGCATTAAAGTATAACCCAGATAAACAAAGGGACTATCAGTATAGACGAGAAGAATACTCGGAGAGAATGAGACAATTGGAGCAGGGCTTAAGACAGGCCCGTCAGAATTTATACGATGAAACAATAAAAGAAATGGTGAAATTTTTCCCTGATTTTGAACGTGAAGAGGAGCTTAGAAGGCAAGATGATATATTAGATGAATTAGACGAATGGAAAAGACGATTGGAAGAGCAGCGAAGGGAGGAAAATCGTAGAAGATGAGATATATAAGCGAGATAAGATAATAAAATATATAATTACCCGAAAAAAGTCAAGAAGAAAAACAGAATTCTTCTAAGCACAGTTAATTCTGTATGTTGTGATAAACATAGGAAGAAACAGAAATGCCTTTAACGGAGCTACCATTTGGTCTTGCAGGGCATATCTTCCGAAGTCCTATGCCCTTCGGCATTTATGACCCGTGTGAAGAAGTATTCAACAAGTACATACAGAACAGGATTTCAGTAATTGTCCTCCTCGCGGAGGATGAAGAATGTTTGAAGAAGGCAGGGCGCAACCTGCGACTACTATACGAAGAGGAGGGTTTCAACGTGATTCATCTGCCCATTCCTGATTTTGGTGTTCCCTCAAATGGCAATCTCGTTCGTGCTGTTAATGCGGTAATTGCGCACGCACAAACGGGGCGTAATATTGCGATTCACTGTTCCGCAGGTATTGGGCGGACCGGACTATTTGTTGCCTTACTTGCGAAACACGTTCTCGGCTTTTCAGGAGAAGAAGCGATTGCTTGGGTTCGACAGTACATTCCGGGTGCTGTTGAGATGCCTGAGCAAAGGCAACTTGTCGTTGGCGATAGCATATAAAAATGTGTTCCCGTTTACAATTGAAAAATATTTTTTACGCTAAAAATTTAGATGCCTATCAGAGGTAGCAGATGAGATGCCTATCAGAGGTAGCAGATGAAAAAGAAGTGGAGGTATTTTGTTGTCATAGGAAAAGAGGGTGAGCTAATAAAACTGCCTGAACATGAAACAGAGGAGGAGCGTGAAAGGGGAAGGAAGCTGAAGCTAAGAAGGGAACGGAGGGAAATCTTGAAAGGAACAGCGATGCTTAATGCGCTTAAAGAAATGGAAGATAGAAATTGCTTAAGGGGAATATTAGACAAAAAAAGACTGAAACACTTGAGACGAAGATTTTTGAAAAGTGAACCGATTAAGATGGGTATGTCTAAAGAAAGAAGAGGGCGTATAGAATATAAAGTGGCTAAAGCAGGAATATATTCTCGGAAAGAAGCCATGAAGAGAATAGTAGAAAAGAAAAAGAATAAAGAAGGTGAGATGGCAAATAGAGACAAACATTTGAAAGAAAAAGAGAAGGAGTTATTTATTATCGTAGGAAGAGAGGGTAAGGTAAGTGCAAAAGTGTTGGATATAGAGGACATAAAACGCAAACTGAATGTGTGAACAATGAATGAAGAGAATAGAGAAAAAATAATAAGGCTTGCTAATCTCGCAAGAAGGGACATTGGAAGAACCGAAGAGGATGTTAAAATCAACTTCATAGTCCCTTTATTTGAGGCGTTTGGTCACGAAAGGTTAAGATTTGAACATCGGTGGACAGACGCTCTAGTTGAAACAGGTGAATTAGTAATAGAAACCAAAAAATATGACAAGGGTTTAGATACAGCAATAGAACAACTTTATAGGTATTGTAATGAAGAGCGCCCATTACTGGGAATAATTGCAAATGGCACACAGATAAGGATTTTCAGTCATTTTTGGTGGGGCCGAAAATTCAGAGAAACTTTAATCTATTATATAAATCGTGAAGACCTCAAACACGAGAGTATTATACAATCTTTAGAGAACATACTGTCAAGAAGCAATCTAGACAGTGGTAAAGCAAGGGACTTCATAATGAAAAGGGAAAGGGAAATAGAAAATGCTGAGAACAAGATTAAAGGTATTGAAAGAGAATCAAAAGAAAAAAAAGGACAGATTCAGGCTAAGATTGATGAGCTTAGTGATAATGTTAACAAGTTAAAAAAACAAATTGAAGAATCCGAGTCCGAGAAGAAAAAGATAACTACGGGAACAAGAGAGCAAATATCACAAATATGGCAAAATCTTGGTTTTCCACAGCCGCCCGTTGTAGAAAAACGGGAAAAGGAAACGGAGGGGAAAGCGAGAGAGGAAGGAGATAAACCCTTTATCATTAGTTATCGAAAAATGTTGGAAAACCCACAAACTCTTCCTTCAAGAATGAAAAGATATATTGATGAGGAAAAGACAGTCACTTTTAAGGATTTAAAACATACTTGTGTCGAGAAATTTGGTTGTAAAAGTAAAACTTCAGGTAGTATTTTCGCATCTGTAAAAGTTTTAGAAACAGATGGCTATATAAAAATTGAGGGAAGAGGGGATACTAAACTTATAGTATCCACCAAGAAAGAGGAAGAGAGGGATGTTTTCACAACGGATAAGGGAGATAATACTTAGAAGAAAGAAAAAAACAGTTGGAGAAAAAACAGTTAGTGGTGAAGTAGACGCAGAAACGTTTAATGATCTTGATAAAATGAAGCGTAACTTTGGACTGCCCAAAAAACAGATTGTCAGCGATGCTATTGATGCATGGGTTAAAAACGATTTAAAGATTGATGAAACAAATCTAATAGGTAATCAGAAAAAACCACTAAGTGTGGGAATAAACACTTCTTTAAAAAAGAAGTACAATGAGAAGATGGAAAAAGAAGGCAGGGTGAAATACATCTCTCTGGGATTGATTATAAAAGCATATATAGACAATACGTTTAAAGATGAGGGAGCTTTGAATTTTCAGAAGCTGCTCAATGAGAGGAGAAAGTATAGAGAGAGATGTAGCCGATGATGTAAATGGCATACAAAAAATAGATAGTGATTTATTGAAGGAGTATACTTCGCTATGCCCAAATTTGCCTTCGGCAAATTTCATAACTTCATACCATATCGCAACCAGTGATATGAGACGTAATTCGCCGTCGTCTGCAGAAAGGCGAGTGGTTTAGACGTATTTTAGTGCTTCGTTGAAGTCCCCCCTTGTAACCTTCAGCTTTTTCAGTTCGTTTGGTGGTATTGCTTTACCCATTTCAATCTTCGGAAATTTTCTTTGAATCGTATGCAGCGCAGCTTTCTTACATAATGCAGCGATGTCCGCACCGACAAACCCATCTGTTTTATCTGCTAACTCTTTCAGGTTCACATTCGTTGCCAGCGGCATTCTTTTCGTTTGCACACGTAGTATATCTTCACGAGCGTTCTTATCCGGGGCACCGATTTCTATTTTCAGTGCAAATCGTTTTTTCAATGATCCGTCTAACAGGTCTATCCGGTTTGTTATTCCGACAACTATAACGCCCCTTTCCAACGACCCGAAATCATCCATCAAAGCGAGGAGTTGAGCCAAAACTCTCTTTTCTGTTCCTTCATCCTTTATGTCCCGTCCAACGGCAATCAAATCTATTTGGTCAATGAAGACAATAGAAGGGCTCTCCTTTTCGGCGTTCTCAAATATTTCTCTTAAGTTTCGTTCGCTATCGCCGAGAAATTTATAGAATATATCCGCAGGGTCTAACAGAATAAAATTCAAACCCATTATTTCGTTTGCCAATGCTTTTACCATTAGCGTCTTCCCTGTACCCGGCGCCCCGTAGATGAGAACGCCTTTTGGTGGCTCTATTCCCAACTGCTCGAACAGTTCAGGATGCATTAAGGGAAGCTCCACCATATCTCTTAGTATCCCTATTTCCCGTTTTAATCCGCCGATGTCCTCGTAAGTCACATGAGGAATGCCTATTTGCTCTTCCTTCGCCTTACGAAGCACAATCTCAGTGTCCATTTGCGGTATTACCATGCCCGAAGGAACTGTATTGGTAACGACAAAAACAGTGGGATTGCCAAGCATTTCGAGCCGTATGACCTGCCCCTTTGTAATTGGCCGTCCTTTCAGTATCCTTGCCAGGTATCTCTCGCCATCCGCGATTCGCACGGGTTGCGTGGGCTCAAGTGTAATTCTTTTTGCATCCTTCGCTTTCGTCTTTTTCACTTGTACGCGGTCATCTATGGTGACACCCGTATTGCCCATTATATCCCTATCTATGCGTATTATTGATTTATTGCTGTCAGGAGAATAGCCAGGCCATGCAACAGCATCAGCAATATTCTTGCCTTTTATTTCTATCACATCTCCACTTACAACACCAAGTTTACGCATTGTTCCTGTGTCCATTCTTGCTATTCCTCTCCCAGCGTCTTGTGGATACGCTTCTGCTACCTTCAACACCTTAAAATTCTCTACTTTTTTCATTCTCCTCTCTTTACACCAAACAACACATTATACATCGAATTTTATTATTATAAAATTTGGTTGTATTTACCAATCAACGCCTCCACAACCTTCTCATTCTGTTCCCTTGTTCCCACTGTGACCCGGATAAAAGAATCTCCAGCACCTCTAAACGAAGAACAATCCCGCACTATTATCCCTCGCTTCATCAGCGCTGCATACACCACAGCCGATTTTGCAGGTGAAACATCCGCGAGCACGAAATTGGCTTCCGATGGATAAACCTTCTCGAACACACGCCGTAAGTTTTCCGTTAGAAACGCTCTTTCGTGCTTTACCAGCTCTACCGTTTTACGTAGATACGCCTGGTCTCGCAATGCCGCTATTGCCGCTTTTATAGCGATGCTGTTAACGGAGAAAGGGATTGCAACTTTTTTATATGCGCTTGTGAGCCATTCAGGTATTATTCCATATCCTACCCTCAACCCTGCAAGACCAAAAGCTTTTGAAAAGGTTCTCATTACCGCCACATTCTCGTATCCCGTTACCAGATTCACCAACGATGAGCCCGCAAATTCCGCGTACGCTTCGTCTATTACAACCATTGCCCTTGAATCTACGGATTCTATTATCTCTCGAATTTCGTCCTCTGGTATGCAGTTCCCGGTTGGATTGTTGGGGGATGAGATAAAAATGAGCTTTGTTTTTTCGTTACATGCGGAAATCAAGTCCTTAACAGGTACGTCAAAGTTCTCTCCACTTTCTCGCTTTATATACCTTGGCACTCCTCCCGCTATTTTTACGAGCGACTCGTAGAGGGAAAAAGTGGGTATGGGTATCAGCGCTTCATCGCCATCCGCAATAAAAATCCTGGCAAGTGTGTCCAAAACGCCATCTACCCCAGCACCTAAAACGACGTTATCTTTTTCTATGCGGGCACCGCCGGCATATCTTGAAATCTCATCCCTGAGTTCTTCCTCGTTCTTTTCCCACGGATATACGTTCAGGTTCAGCTCGCCTGCTTCTAAACGCTTAACTATTTCTCTTATCACCTCCGGACTGGGTCCTAACGGGTTTTCATTCGAACTCAACTTTATCGCCCCCTTTACCAATTTCCCTGGTTTGTATTCTTCTATTTCCTGTAAGGAAGCACGTACGGGCACTCGCATTTTAATCTTGGTATTCATTTGTTATTTCTATTTTCGTAAGTGTTCATAAGTTGCCTCCGCTAACAATTTTCAACTTCTTTATTCTTTTAAAATGCGAAATATTTCTTGTTGATAGTGGGACATTGTTTCCAATGCAGATAGCTCCGATGAACAAATCCCTAATCTCTATCAGCTTTTGGTCTCGCCGCAATTCAGACATAATTTCACCAGCTATTTTCGATGCTTTTTCGGTGAATGGAAGTATTCCTTCTGAATTGTTTAAAAATATCTCAACCTCTTTAACACTCTCTTCTACACGTTTTGAATAAAATGCACCGTGATACAGCTCAAAAGAGGTGATGCTTGTCACATACACGTCTGCTGTGTCAAACCAGTGTTGAACTTCATCGCTCATAGGACGTTTATCCCTGAGATAATCCACGGACATGTCAGTATCTAAACAGATTTTCATGGTTTCCAGGCATCCCAATATCTCTTTAAGCTGGTAATCGCTTCTAAAATCTCTTCTTTTTCTTTCCAAGCTCCTCTTACCGTTTTGACATCATCTACCTTTTTGATGATGACATCCCCTTCTTCATCAATATCTATCGTTATCCTCCTTCCTCTCTCCAAATGCGCCTTTTCACGAATGATCTTTGGCAATGTTATTGTTCCCTCTTTTTCTACTGCACTTGATATCGCCATACATATCACCTAAATTCATATTATTCTTTAGTATGAAAGTACTTTTGTATTTAAGATTAAACTTCCGAATCTTTCATTTCCTTCTCTTTCAACATATTTTCTGACCCGTAGAAAGTGCCCCCATATATACCCAGTGGTCAAGATAACCATCACTGTCTTTATTCTCTTTTATTTCCCCCTCGAATTCGTCTTTTAATATCTCTTTTACCATTACTGCTTCCTCCTCACTCGAAACCGTAAATAGCACTTTCCCGGCGTCTTTCAGTATTCTATGAACCCCTCTTAGTACGCGTTCCCACTCAAATCTATTAAATGGTGTGAGTTTACCAATCATAAACCCGAAGACAACGTCAAATTCTTTACCAAAAAAGGCGGACAGCATGGAGCAATCCAGTACAATGCTACGTTTGGGCTCTAACACACCTTCTTCTAACCCTTTGCAAATTTCACATTCGTTTATATCCACGGTAAAAGGGAAAATACCTGATTCGTGCAGTGCAATAGTCGCACCGCCATCACCACACCCAATTTCAAGTGTTTTCTTATTTTCCATCATGCCTTTTTCTAAATCGTTCTCGCGTAAAAATTCAGCCAATACTTTTTTTAATGCCTCTGTCCTTTGTCTCGGATAGAAACTCGAATCATCTAAATTGGAATCGCAATTGTAAAATAGTCCGTTTACTAACCCGACGGAATAGAATTCAATCACGCCCTCACGAAATTTGTCCCGTTCCACTTCTACTTCTTTTTCTCCTTCCTTAGTGCCGTTTATCCTGCTTGCAAGCGCCTCAAAATCCTCTTTGTTCCTCGTATCCGCGAAAAAATCCGTGAAGACCATCCAGAAGCCCAGGTCTTTGTCATAAATGGCAATGCCAATCAACTCTTTTTCTTTGCTCTTGTTTCGAGTTTCTGCAAATATTCGTATTGATTCTGCCACGTCCCCTTCTTTGACCTTACCGAGATATTCAAGTGTTCTGCCTATGTCTTTTTGTGCTGCATAACTCTGCTCCACCAGCATAAAATCCCCTATTCCTAATAGCTCGTTCAGTTCCATCGCAATCTTTTATTAAAAATTTTCATAAATAAAAATATCCTCGATTTTTACTTCAAATAATCTTGCGAGTTTGAATGCCAGCTCTAACGAAGGGTTGTATTTTCTTTTCTCTATTGCATTTATGGTCTGCCTCGTTACTCCCACTTTCTCAGCCAGATCTTCCTGCGTTAAATCGTACATCGCGCGGAAAACTTTGAGCTTGTTCTTCATTTGAAGCCTTTTCTGTTGTAGTAAAAGCGATGTACATGGAATGAGAACATTCCAACACCAACAACTATCAAAAAAATTTCTCTAAAGTTCAAACCTAATGGATAATAGAAATCCACGTACGTTAAAACCGCTAAAATTCCTATGGTATTCCAAAACGCATTGAAACCCGCTTTTTCATTAATTCTTATATATCTTTCGTCGCTTGGAATCTCTGTTTTGGGTTTCCTTGCCCAATGTATGCCAATAAAAATTAACATCAAGCCAGATAAAACAATGCCCATTCCCAGAAACGACAGGTCAAATACCGCAAGTAAAACTAAGCCAAGGAGTATAATCCCCGAGCCTACAACGAAATAATCTTTGAATCTTTTCAATTCCATTTATATCCCCTCACATTCTCTATTAAAGTGCCTAAGAAGACCATATATACGAATATTGCAATGCTCGCCAGCATTATCGTTATAATATTCTTCTTGTTCATGACATCACCTCATAAAAATTCCTTGATTCTGGTTTTCACACAATATCATTCATCCTCCATATCTTCGATTATAATACCATTGAAGTATAACAAACGAAAACATCCCAACTATGAAAATGTCAGGTGAAACACTCTTATAGTTAAGATTTAATCTCCAGAACATAGCTATTAATTGAACAAGAGCCACGGTCCCAATGAGAATCCAGAACGCATGATAACCCGCCTTTTCATTAATTCTCACTGACCTTTCATCCTGTGTCAAATCTTCTCTGGTCTTTGTAGCGGTACATAGACTCATAATTATTAGCATTGTTCCACCAAGAATGAACAATCCTCCGATAACGTAAGGAAATGTCCATGTTCTTCCAACAACATCAGGAACTATCCTCAGGATTATTATACCTAGCAGTACCAGCCCCAGACCCATTCCTAAAAATCGCAAAATATCTTTATCTTTTCTTTTTTTCATTTTTTCTGTCTACCTCCTCAAAGTTATTTGCTCTTTACTTTATGTAAAGTTATATTTACTTAGAGTATTTAAAACTTTCTATTTTGTAAATATACTATGGCTTTATATATGATGAGTGCCTACTCTGAGTTGTGGGGGCAAAAAATAAAAATGAAGAAAGAATTTTATATAAACCTTTGTTTTTCGTTCGGAAAAAACCGAATGAAAAGATAGTTTCATAAGATATAATGTGGATAAAAGTTTTGAGTGCCGAAGAGAGGCGCTTTATAAATATCCAAAAGAATTATTAAGCCAGATGGATGAGTGTAGTAGAGACTAATGGACAAAATCGCACTTGATAAGAGAATAATTGGAGCTTTGGCATCCGAAACGAGAATTGACATTCTCAAAAAAATCGATTCTGGATCTATGACATTGAGTAAATTAACGGATGAATTGAATATTTCTAAATCAACTGTTCACGAGCATCTAACGATTTTGATTGAATCGGGTCTGGTAAAGAAGGTAAACAGGGATAATAAGTGGGTTTACTATGAGCTTACAGACAAGAGCACGGAGATTCTTCACCCGCGCAAAATGACGAAGATAATAGTCCTTTTATCCACAGCGATATTGAGTTTTGCTGTTGGAATTGTTGGGCTATATTGGTTTGTAAGAAGTATCCTTATCTTTCCCGAAGAATCTTTAAATTTAGAGGCTATAGCTCCTTACGAGCCGGTGCATCTAATTACTGGTTTGATCCTGATTTCACTCGGAATTGTCCTTTTATCGTTCGGGAAAAACCGAACGAAAAGATAGTTTCATATATGATGCAAAGCAAATAGAACCTTTGAGTGCCGATGGTTGGCGCTTTATAAAAGAAGGAAGGTGATATAAAAAAGATGGAAAAAACGAGAAAAGCGGAAGAAAAAGCAAAAAGGCTAAGAAGTTTTTTAACATCCCCAGTAAAGCTGAGTGCCGTTTTCATAGGAGTAGTTGGACTTAGTATGTTTCACGTATATGTATTAGGGTATTGTCATCCGTATCTTCCTTTACCACTTTCAAATAGACTACAGGTAGCAATACTTAACGGAGCATTCGGGTACTGTTTGGGGTTATTCGGTGCATGGATAGCAATGAAATCGTTGGAGAGCAAAGCTAAGAAGGGTAGATAAAATAAAAAGGTGGTCTTGATGGATACAGAATCGAGAAAAGCGAAAAAAGATGCAAAAAGGATAAGAAGTTTTTTGACATCCCCCGTAAAGCTGAGTGCCGTTTTCATATTATTCGCCGGACCTAGTGTGTATTACATCTATGTTTTAGGACTGCATCCGATAGTTCCTTTTCCACTTCAAAATAGACTACTGGTAGCAATACTTAATGGAGTAATCGGATATGGTTTAGGATTACTCGGTGCATGGATGGCAATGAAATCATTGGAAAGCAAAGCTGAAAAGGAACGAAAAGAGTTTTTAAAGCTAAAAACCACGACAGTTGCTAAACTATTTCTGGCAGCAGCACTCGTTTTTCTGGTTTCTTCATACATGCTAAGCGACGCTTTTATACCCGGCATTGCTGTGGTACTCTGCATTGCGGGTGCGTTAGTCATCATCAGTATAATAGCAAAAGACACCCGCGTACTGGTGAGAGATAAAATCGAAAGAGAACGTTTAGCTGAACGATTAGAAGAACCCCTGAAGAGGCTTAAATTTTTGTTTATAGGGATAGCAGTGGTTATTTGTATAGACCTGATCTACACGTACATCTTCGATTTTTCCGCACCCCGCTCTTCATATCATCCAGCCATAATAATCACCAAGATTTTTCTCGACATGAGCATTTTCGCGGGATGCGTTACGCTTGCCATTGTAATAGGTTTGAAGCTACTTCTGTGGGACGTTATAATAGATTAATCCGACATCTATGAGCGTAAAAAGATGATTATGGAACCAAAAAAGGATTTGGGTGGTGAAATAAACGCACAAGGAATAAAACGCAATAAAAAATAATAAAAATAATAGGAGGTGTGAAAAGAAAAAATGAAAATCGGAACGACAATAGGGCTGGTAATAGTGCTGGTGGTGATTGCACTTTTCTTCCTGCTGCCTATTCTTTCCGGAAATATCCCGGAAGACATGTCAGCGACTGAAATAGGGCATTTTATCGGCGGGTTCGTGGGTTACTGGAGAGAGGCATTAAAAAGTGTGTTTTCCGCTTTGTAAGGGGGAAAGTGAAAGTGGGGAGAGCAAGAAGATGTCAAGATGAAAAAGTATTAACCACAGATTACACAGATTAACACAGATGATAATATAGTGGTATAGTGGTTTGGTGGTTTGGTCAAAGGGACTGAGCCGCTAACGAGCTAAACCTCTAAACTCGCTTAATCAGTGTAAATCTGTGTCTGCTAAAATAGAAGGAAGTCATAGGAAAAAGAAGCAAAGGAGGTAAACAAAAAAGGAGATAAAATGATAAGAACGGAAAACCTGACAAAGGTGTATAATGGAAATAAGGCAGTGGATAGTCTGGATTTGGAGATAGCCGAAGGCGACATATTCGGCTTTTTAGGTCCGAACGGAGCAGGAAAGAGCACGACAATACTGATGCTCGTGGGACTGATCGAACCCAGCGAAGGCAAGTGCATCATAAACGATATCGAGGTAGCGAGGAATCCGCTTAAAGTAAAGGAGCTCATCGGATACCTGCCGGAGAACGTTGGGTTCTACGGCAATATGACCGCGGAGCAAAACCTCGATTACTTCGCTCGATTCTATGCGATGGATGCACGGGAGAGGAAGAAGAGAATAGAAGAACTGCTTGAACTGGTACAGCTTGATGGCGTAAGCCAGAAAGTGGGCGGATATTCAAGGGGGATGACGCAGCGACTTGGATTCGCACAGGCATTGCTTAATAATCCGGGGGTTATTTTCCTGGATGAGCCCACTACGAATCTTGACCCTGAAGGGGTATTACAACTCAGGCAAACGCTCAAAAAACTATCGGATGAAGGAAAAACGATCTTCTTTTCTTCTCATATTTTAGCCGAGGTCGCTCAGGTGTGTAATACGATAGGCATAATCTCAAATGGCACGTTGATAGAGCGCGGCACACTGGATAAAGTCAAGACGAAATTAGACGTGCGGAAGACCGTCAAAATTATCGTGGAAGCAACAGAAGATATGCCCGCGATAGAACATGAAAATATCATTGACGTGGAATACAAAGGTAGAAAGGCGGTCATAGAAGCAAAATCCGATATAAGAGACTATATATCAAGGTATTTGCTTGAAAACAACATCGGTATTAAGGAGCTGAGAATAGAAGAGCCAACGTTAGAGGATGTTTTCATGGAATCGGTTTACAAGGGTAAAGGAGGTAAATAGATGGCTGGAATATTCGTAGTAGCAAAAAAAGAATTCTTTGACCACGTAATGGGCAAGAAATTCTTAGTGATTCTCGCGATACTGATGATAATTTCGTTTTTGGCGATGCATCAGGGCGTTGAGAGCTATAATAAGCAACTGGATAGCTATAAAGAGCAAACGGCAGAAATAGAGGAGCATACAGAGGGAATGTCCCCGGGTTGGATGCCAGAAAAACCCTCGATACTTTTCGTTTTCCAGATGATGAGTATGTTGTTTGGCATTCTTGGAGCGATACTGGCGATAGCGATTGGTTTCAATTTGATCTCCGGTGAGAAAGAGAGCGGTTCTCTGAAGTCGTTGTTATCGCATCCCGTGTTCAGGGATACGATAATCAATGGTAAGGCACTCGGCGGAATGGGAGCACTGGGATTTGCAATGCTAATTATGACGTTATTGTCAATAGGAATACTAATGATGCTCGGGATCATGCCGACCTGGGACGAATTTGTGCGGATTTTAGTGTTCATGGGATTTAGTCTGTTGTTTATGTTCTCTTTCTTTGCGATTGCACTGATGTGCTCAACGATTGCGAAAAACAGTACCCGCGCAATAACGTACACGCTTGTGATATTCATTGTTATCTCATTCGTCATGCCCATAGCGGGCACATTCGTTGGTATGCAACTCGCTGGAGACATGCCCGAGTTTCGCGGAATGGCGAGACAAGAGATAAACGAATCTGAAGACATAAGCAAAGAAGAACAAATAGAAGAACAAGAGAGAATACGAGAAGAATGGCAAGAAGAATTCCAGGAATACTGGGAGAAAGTGATGGGGGTGCAAGAGATGTTTTCAATAGCCGATCCAAAGAGCAATTTCGAAAAAGTATCTTCTGCGGTTCTCAATCCGGGATTTCAATCATCTACTGTATCTTTTGGTTCGAGTTCGACGACGATGATAACAGGGTCACGAGCTGAAACGAGCATCCTTGAAGCGCTGGGAATGGTGTGGAAGAATTTACTCGTCTTACTGGTCTTTCCGGTGATAATGTTTGCAATCGCATACGTAAAATTCATGAGGATGGATATACGGTAAAAATGCAAAGTGAAAAGTGCAAAATGCAAAGTGCAAAATGGAAAAAATGGAAGCAAAAAAGAAAGTGAAAGCGAGGAAATTAGTGCCAATCCTTATTCTCTTTTTATTTTTTCTCACGCTATTTTTCCTTTCTCCAGCGTTAGTGGCAGCGCAAACAGAAGGTGTGGAGAAGAGAGTGGAGATAAGGTGCGATTTCCCGGCTCAGAAGATAGAAGCAGGAGATACCGCTATTTTTGAGCTACTGCTCGTAAATCATGGTAAAACTGCCACTTACAGTTTGCGATGGTGGGCATACCGAGAAGCGAAGAATTGGGACATAAAATTTGAGGACGGCGATAAGGAAGTGTATAAGACATTGCTTCCCGAAGGCGGCAGTAAGACGGTAACACTCGCCGTAGAGACACCAGGAGATGCAAAGGTTGGAGAATCTCCAATACACGTGCATATTGGTGACGGGCGCATTACGCTGTACGTTAAAATAACGGAGACGCATAAAGGAGAGAAGGGGACGCTTGCTTTGACTGTTACGGACAAGGACGGGGACAGCATCAAAGGTGCTACGGTTAGTGTTTATAACGGGAATAAATTTGTGGATTATGCAAAGACAACCGTAGAAGGTAAGATAGAACTGGAGTTAGGAAAAGGAGAATATACTGCTGAGATAGTAAAGGAAGGGTATCATGCAAAGGAAACAGAGGATTTTAAGATAAGGATAGGTGGAACGACGGACATTGGTATCCTTTCATTGGAACAAAAAGAGTTTTATGCGGAAGTTTCGAGCAAATCGCCTTCTAAGACCGCGATGGTTGGAGAAAATCCATTGTACCAAATAAAGATAAAAAATAGTGGTAAGGCGGACGATACGTATGGATTAGACATTGCCGGATTACCCGAGGATTGGTATTGCAGGTATAAGGAGACGGAGGAGGGGAAAGAGGACATTTCTGAGCTCTTCGTTGGCTCAGGAGAAGAGAAAACGTTGTATCTGGAGTTTGTTCCCCCATACGACGTTGCAATAGGGGAATATAACTTTACAAGCTTAGTTCAATCTTCTACGGGGCAGTATGAGCTCGAGCTTACGTTAAAAGTCAGGGGGAGCTATGAAATGAGGTTGTATTCCCGCAGGCTTAGCTACGAGATAAAAAGGGGTGAGAGGGCTTCTATCGAGCT
>JAYEII010000081.1:0-8216 GCA_034660015.1 Methanobacteriota archaeon
AGACACAAATAAACCTTTCTTTCAAAAAGAAAGCTTTACCAAAGAAACAATATTAGGTATAGGTAAGAGGGAATATGGCATATTGCAAACATGAGTGCTGTGGTGCTGCGGAAAAAATATGGTTACCATACGAATTTGAGGGGAGAGGAAGAGGGCTGAAACCACATTCATCTTGCGTTCATTGCGGCATTGTTTAAAATATATCATCCGATGGGGCGAAACGAATGGGATATTACACTAATATACTCCCAAGATTGGGGATTACAAAAGTTCAGATACGGCTGATCACAAAAGAACTGCTGGAAGTGTTTGAAAAACACGATACATACATACATAAACTATGGAATAGAGGAGTTGGAAGAGGACATCGCACATGCCAAGAGTGGTGAGCGATTCTGATGTCATTATTCACCTGGCATAATCGAAGACAGAGTTCGCTAGGGGATTTCGAAGGTTTATGATATGGTATTCATATTGGGTAGGCACACGTTAAGGTGTTAGCGGAGGAGTTGCACGCTGAGATATTCCTTTCAAATTAACTTTTTCTCTAAAGAGAAAACCCTAACTAAAAGAGTGAAAAACAATGTTTGCCGGGACAGTAGGTGTAATACTAAGAGGAGCGAATCAAGGATGTTTGACCAAAGAAGAAGCGATAAAATTGCTGAACAAACTAAAAGCGAGCGAATTCAGAATACACCCAAATAGTAAATGCTCAATATCTTGTAGTATAAATTCTAAGCACGAAACTCTGAATAAGCCCCTACTGGGCTTGTGGGGTTACCGGGGCAGAGCCCACGATGCTTAGGATTTAGGATTCCACACTCTTTATTGAGCACATTCCCTATACTCCTATTCCCCCGTGGCTATTCCCTACTGCCTGAATAGTGGGCCCGATGCGATTCGAACGCATGACCTCCGCCTTGTCAAGGCGACGTCATTCCAACTAGACCACGGGCCCCCTGTGAGATAGTATGGTGATTTTAATTATTATAATAAAGTTTTCATGTGTTTATAAATCCATGTAAATCTGTGCCGTGTCTTAAATAGAATGAAGTTCTTTGTACTTTACATACAAGGAATGAAGAGAGATGAGAATTACGATTTGATTGTCGTTGGTGCGGGACCTGCGGGAATGACGGCAGGGATGTACGGTGCGAGGAGCGGACTAAAAACATTAGTGGCTGAGAAAGGAATAAGCGGCGGATTATCCAATGAGGCGCCGGAGATAGAGAATTATCCGGGATTCATGCGGGTGGGTGGCATGGAATTGGCGGAGAAGATGAAAGAGCAAGCGTCAGAATATGTGGAGATAAAAGAGCTGGAAGGGGTGGAAAAAATAGAGACGAGTGAAAAAGGAAACGGGGAAAATATGCTGGTCGTTACGGAAAAATGCTCTTATGTTACAAAGACAGCGATAATAAGTACGGGAACCAAACACCGGAAATTGGGTGCCAGAGGTGAAGACGAATTTTTAGGCCGGGGGATATCCTATTGTGCTACCTGTGATGGTTTTTTCTTTAGAGATAAGCCTGTAATAGTGCTCGGCGGTGGTGACTCAGCCGTTAGAGAAGCTTTATATCTGAAAAATATCGGCTGTAAGGTAACGCTGATTCACAGAAGAGATAAGCTCAGGGCGGAACCGTATTTACAAAACAAGTTGGAAGAGGCCGGTGTGCCTGTCTTGTGGAATTCCGTGGTGAACGAGATAAAAGGGGATAAAGCCGTGAGGAGCGTTGTTAAGTATGATAAAAAGAAAGAGATCGAAGATGAGCTCCCCGTGGAAGGTGTGTTTATATCCATCGGCGAAGAGCCGGTAAATTATTTGGCAGCACAAATAGGAATCAAATGCGATAAAAACGGCTACATAATCGCAGATAAAAACCAGAGGACAAACATCAAACGAGTATATGCAGCTGGAGATATAACAGGTGGCGTGAGACAGGTGGTGGTTGCGTGTGCAGAAGGCGCTATCGCTGCTACCTCGGCGTATAACGATTTGCTGGAATTGGAATAAATAAATAAATAAATAAAAATAAATTATAGACGCAGATTAACGCAGATGATAAGAATCAACACGGTTAAACAAAAATAAATCTGCGTAAATCAGTGTAAATCTGTGTCTTAAATAGAAGGAAGCTGTACTTTATATACAATAACAAATGGAACTAAGGGAGATAGGGATTGACGAAGCGGGAAAGGGCCCCGTAGTAGGGTCTATGTTCGTTGCGGGCGTATTGAATTTTGATGGATTAGAAACGCTGGGCGTAAAGGATTCAAAGCAACTGAGTCCTTCAAGGCGAGAATATCTGGCGGAACGTATAGAAGCCTCAACTGATGTTTATGTCCTCGAATTTACGGCAAACGAGATAGACGAGGGTAGAAAAAGGCATACGTTAAATGAAATTATGGTTGAACTTTTTTCTGCTGTACTTATACATTTCCAGCCTGATAGGGCGTTCGTTGACGCAGCAGATGTCAATCCAGATAGATTCGCAGTGAATCTTAAATCAGGCTACGAGAAGGGAATGGGCGGTGGAAGGAAAAGGGGAATAGAAATAATTTCCGAGTTTAAAGCAGACGTACGTTACCCGGTGGTCAGTGCAGCGTCAATAATTGCAAAAGTGCATCGTGATAGGTCAATAAGGCAGCTCGAAGCGGAAATAGGGATGGAGATAGGCAGTGGATACCCCGCAGACCCGAAAACCATTCAATTCCTGGACGAATTGGTAAAAGAAAAAGCGGAACTTCCTGCTTACGTGAGACATTCATGGAAAACCGTCAAAAGATTAGTTTCCTTTATATATACTTAACCTTAAACAGAACAACCATACTATGGCAGCCCCTAAGAGCGATAAGGAAGCGACGAGGGATGGTGCGAAGAAGAAGCGAGAAGGCACTGTCGATGATGCTGCTGTTGTTGCCGCTGTTGCTGCTGCTAAAGAAGAGCTAAAAGAATGCCCTGAATGCGGTTCTAAATGTTTGATATGTGATTATGGTAAAGCGGAGATTTTTTGCGAGGATTGCGGGCTGATAATAAGAGAGAACATTGTTGACCTTGGTCCTGAGTGGCGTGCCTTCGATTCAGAACAGAAGTCCAAACGAGCGAGGACGGGCGCACCGATGACGTATCGGATACACGATAAAGGTCTGAGCACCGTTGTCTCATCGGGTTCCGGTCTGAGTCCGGGGGAATATAAGTTAAAGAAATGGCAACAGCGGACTCACGTTGCGAATACAACCGAAAGGAGCTTCATCTTCGCTCTCTCTGAGATTGACCGGATGGCATCTGCGCTTAGACTACCGGTGAATATCAGGGAGGCAGCGTCTATGCTATACCGCAAAGCGATGAAGAAGCGGCTAATCCGTGGGCGTAGCATAGAGGGTATAACTTCTGCTCTCCTATATATTAGCTGCAGACAGTATGGTGTGCCACGAACACTGGAAGAGCTGAGTGACATATCAAGAGTCGGGCAGAAGGAGATAAGCCGTGCATATCGCTTCCTTTTACGAGAGCTGGACTTGAAAGTTTCACCTGCTTCTCCCGTTGATTTCGTGCCACGTTTCTGTTCCTTACTTAATCTGGGTGGTGAGATAAGGTCACATGCAGTAGAGATAATAAAGAAGGCGACGGAAGCGGAACTGACCAACGGGCGAGGACCGATAGGAATAGCAGCTGCTGCTATTTATATCGCTGCGATATTAAGCGGTGAGCATCGCACACAGAAGGAAGTGTCCAACGTTACGGGTGTGACCGAGGTTACAATACGGAACAGATATAAAGAATTGTCAGAGCAGTTAGAAATACCTGAACTTTTAGAATTTTAGCGGCTTAGAAGCTTAGAAGGTATAGCGGGTTAGCGGTATAGTGGCTTAGAGGGTTAGTAAAAAGACAAACTTATAATCTATGGAAAAGAAGGATTAACGATGAAGAGTTTTAAGGAATTAAAAGTGTGGCAAAAATGGATTGAACTTGTAGCGATAGTCTATAAAATTACCGCCTCATTTCCAGAGGGAGAGAAATACAGTAATTCTCAAAATCTTGTGGATTTTAAGCAATTTTTATCCATTGCACGGGGTTCTTGTGCCGAGTTGGATACACAAATAATTATCTCGCATAAATTGGGTTTTATCCAAGACGACGACTTTAATAAATTATCTCCCAAGGTAGAAGAACTATCAAAAATGCCCCCCTCCTTCTACTCCAAAATAAATTCCAACTCACCAACCCGCTAATCCCGCTAAACCTCTAAACCGCTAATCTGCTAAACGCCGCTCTTGCCGCTATTTTCGCAACTCTTAACGGTTCGGGCACTTTTCCGTTTCCGTGCGTGGCGAATTTTTTAAGCACCGCAGCAGCTTCGTCTTTTTCCATACCCAGAAACCGTATTAAAACATCGTATTTATCGTGCAATCGCACAGGAACACGGTTTCCAAGTCGCTTGTAGGCTTCTATCCGTGAATCCCGCTCATCGGCTTCAAAATGCCGGGCTATATGCTCCTCCAGACCCTTTGATTCTTCGTAAGTCACGCAAATGAGCGGAACCCCCAACTGCTCATACACCTGCTTTATATCTATAATGTTAAACCAGCTGATGACGCATCCATTTAACATCATTATATTTATGTCTGCACGTTGCAGCGATTCAAAAACGTGCATTATGCCCTCTGTAGCGTCCATCCCGCCAACGGTGGCTTCTCCGAAGGTGAGACCATCTATAACGAGATCCGAACGCATAACCACGCCTGCAAGCACGGATTTTTTATCGCCCTGCTTGAAGCTTTCGGCAATACCAAGCACCCGTATTCCCCTTTTATTTGTGTGCAATGCCATATATTCAAAGTTCCTATTTAGGACGCAGATTTACGCGGATTTACGCAGAAAACTATTTCCTCAAATTATCAAATGCCTCACGTTTAACTTCCGGTTTAGTGCCAAAATTAAGTTTAAAATCCTGATTATCTGCGTTCATCTGCGTCCGATTATCAAAAATTATGTTTTCTGGTCTTGTGCCAATCTTATGTAATCTCGTGGTTTTTACCACCTACAAATATGATTTGCTCTCCCTCTCCTTTTGCTCTCTATACTTCCTTCTTAACGCGGGGTCGCCGCTCAGTCGCTCTATCTCCATGTCCAATTTATCGTCCAGCTTCGCCTGCTTTTCTGAGATATATTCCTTACACAGCGTATGCGTGGAGTCGGAAGAATATTGCTGGACACCCGCCAGAACAATCGCTAAATTCGAGTTTTTCTGCGGCGAAATCAACCCAAACGGGACAGGAGCGCCCATACCCATAAGTTCTTTTAGCTCCTTGTCTGTTTTTCCTACTTCCAAACCAAATCCTATTGCCTCATTCTTCCCCGTCTGTTCCGTTTTTAGCTGCCATACGCGGTCCGGGTCGGAAATGAACATATCATACCTACCTTTGGGATTCATCCCGGCAAGTACTTTCCAATCTCTCTTATCGCTATCCTTGCTTTTGTCCCATCTCTTTTTCAATATCCGCGTTATTTCTGCTGATGTTTTTATCCCCATGCTGCACGGCACCTCTCAAACATATATTTGATTTTATTTATACAATAAGCTTACTGCTATATAAAAATAACTATGGACGAAGATAGAAAGGTTGGCTATATAAAAAAATCCATCGCATTAGGTATCCTTATCAGCTTGAGTTCATTTGTTGTTATCCTGTACCTCACGGTAACGGAAGAAACGGTAAAAGCACTTGTCGCCATTCATCCCGGCTATCTCATTGCCGCAATTATCGTACATATCTCCACCTGGGTCGTATGGAGTGTAAAATTAAAGGTGCTGACGGGTGCGACAGGAAACCGCCTGCGGCTCGTGGATGCATTGAAGATGGTTGTAACAAGCGTATTTACTGCTGCCATTACGCCTTCTCATGTGGGTGGCGAGCCGGTGCGTGTATATATGCTGACGAAATCGGTACGTATAAGTGATGCAACAGCGATAATCTTCTGTGAACGATTCCTTGACCTTATATTTTTAATCTTGATGGCTCCACTGGGTCTTTTTATCTTTAAAGACTATATATTCCATAATCTTAATTCAGGCTTTTTTGCTTTTTTATGCCTTGCGGTTCTCCTTGTTGTTATCGCATTGACGCTGGTTGTATCGTTGTTCCGCCGTCCAGAGTGGTACCTCTCAGGTCTGCATAAGCTTTTACGGCACATAAAAGGACAGGATAAAGCAAAAAAACTCGTTGACATGGTGCGTGAAAATCTGTATGCATTCATTACAAGCATGAAGATGTTTATTACGCAGGGCAGGCGAGAGCTTATTGGGGCGTTGATATGCACGGTCGTATACTGGGCAATGGAGTTCTTCATTGTATCGTTGATTTTGATGGGGCTTGGCTCGCCGCCCTCGATTGTTCATGTGTTTGCAGCACAGGTAATACTCATGTTGTTTATTCTTATACCCCTATCACCGGGTGGCAGCGGAGTGGCGGAATTCGGATTTACCGCTTTGTTTGCTCTATTCGTGAAATCCTCTATCCTCGGCGTAGTGGTGATTCTGTGGCGATTCATCACGTATTACCTGAATCTCATTGTTGGCGGTGTTGTGGGATTAAGCATTTTGAAAGCCATGAATGAGAAGCGTTAGATGGATTAGCATTTTTTTATTCACGCCAGAGTCAGGATTCGAACCTGAGCGTCCCTTACGGGACAGTGACTCTCGAGGCCACCGCATTTGTCCACTCTGCCACCCTGGCTTTAATTACAGGAAAGACAATACGCCAATAGAAATAAGTGTTGTAAGGGTAGACCGGATAAAAGTGCCCACAATCACTGCAAGCCAAGTCATCAAAGGCGTCATCCCAATTAGCCTACCTACCATTGATCCCACTGCGGAACCAGTCCATTGAAGCGGGAACATGACCAAAACAACAAGCCCTATAAATCCGAATCTCTTCGCCCATTTATATTTCCTTATTGCCTTTTCTCCATTTTCCTCCGCTCTTTCCACAAGCTTCCCTAAACCCGGTATTTTCTTCGCATAGTCGAAGTTCCAGACTAAAAACAAAGAGAGGACGGCATCGGTGAAAATGATAAAGGATATAAGACCTACCGGGGGAATGCCAAGTGCTAAACCTGCGGGAATAGCAGCTACCGCACCGCCAAGAGGCATAAATGAATAAATGCTGAATACAGTCGCATATTTTGTGTATATTTCTTGACCAGCAAACCAGAAGAATATTACCATGGCGCCCGCGATACAAAAAGGAATAACGAGTTTAGCTAAAGCTATCTTCTTCATCTGCATTACCATCTCCATTTTTTCCTTCGCATTTATTTCCATCTCTTTTAATTAAGAAATCATTAGATATAAATATCTAAAGGGGGGAAGAAAAATGAAACTGAGAATAGTGTATGATAACGAGGCGAAAGAGGGATTGGAGAGTGATTGGGGGTTTGCATGTCTGCTCGAAGCAGAGAAAAAAATACTGTTTGACACGGGTGCGTCGGCTGAGATTTTATCGCGTAATATGCAGCGGTTGGGGTTAAAAAAAGAAGATATTGAAATTATCGCACTATCGCACGAGCACTGGGACCATATTGGCGGTCTTGATGCAGTGTTACATCAAAATGTCGCGGTGTACGTACCAAGTTCATTCACGAGGGGAACAAAGAAAAGGATTGAGGAAAAGGCTGCGGAAGTCGTTGAGGTCTCGGGACCTGCGGACATTGTTCCCGGAGTTCATACAACGGGAGAGCTCAGGGCAGGAGCAGGGATAAAGGAGCAGTCACTGGTCTTGGATACAAAAGGAGGCGAAGGCGTAGTTGTTTTGACCGGTTGTGCGCATCCGGGATTGGAAAACATTTTAGAGGCGGCAAAGAGGTTCGGAGAACTCTACGGTGTGATAGGCGGTTTTCATGGGTTCGATAAGCTGAAGTCATTAGAGAAGCTGAAACTGGTAATGCCCTGTCACTGCACGGTTCATAAGGAGGAAATACGGAGGCAGTACTCAGAAAAAGCCGTTTGGTGCGGTGCTGGTGTGGTAATAGAGATTTAAAATGTCTGAAGAAAAGAAGAGAAGGTTAACCGCAAAAGAAGCAGCGGAAGTTGCCGCAAAATATTTAGCAGAACTGAAAGATATGAATAGACTGGATATTAGCATAGAAGAAATTGAATTAAGTAGCGATGAGGACTATTGGTTGATTACTTTAGGACATCCAAGGAGTTTTTTGG
>JAYEII010000082.1:0-8191 GCA_034660015.1 Methanobacteriota archaeon
ACAATTGCAAGAATCAAAATCCACGAGATTTGAATTCCTTGAAATAACGATGCGAACGGTGTTAAAAAGAGTATTAATCCTCCTGAACAAATCCAAACTAAAACTTGCAGGAGTCCCGCAGAGCCGAACCCTAAAATTTTACCGCTGAGCAGTTCGTTTGCAGACATAGAGGAGAGCAAAATCTCCACTGTCTTATTTTCCTTTTCTGCCACGATTCCCTGCATCAAATACCCGGAAGAAGACATTATAGCGAACACCAGGACAAATGCGATTACGTAAGGTATGAGAAATCCAACGCCACTCTTTTCTTCAACCTCGCCCTTTTCATTCAGCGTAATGACCTCTTCATTTGCGGGCTCTTTAATTCGTTCTTTCAAGGTTTCGTCTAAGTCCGACTCCCGGAGAAGATTGTCCATCAAAAATGCCTCTATCGAACTGGTTGGACGAGAACTGAAGAATCCTCCCTTTAAATACACAGAAATTTTCCCGGTTTCAAGATAATTCACTGGAAGAACAAAAAAGGAGTTTATCTCGTTCCCCAACAAAGCTTTCTTCGCATTCCCGACGTCTCCAAATTTGATAAAATTATCGCTCGTTTGCAGCGTTCCCGTCTCATCCACGAAACCGATATTTTGCGGGCTTTCTGTTTCAGAAATCGTTTGCGGAATGAATCCCATCGCAAACACCATCAATAGAAGGATTAATAACGGCAAGATCATGCTGAAAATAAAACCTTTTGTCTTTACCGTTGCCATGAACTCATGTTTCGCAACGATGAACGTTTTATGCATTTTCTACCACCTCGATAAATATCTCATTCAAAGAAGGAGCCTTCATCTCAAATCTTCTGACCCCTACAATCTCGATTAACCTTTTAAGAACCTCCTGCTGGTTTGTATCCTCTTCCAAACTCAATTCTGCATATTTTCCGTAATCGTCTATCTTTTTTACACCTTCAACACGCCTCAGGTCTCCTTCGTATTCCACAACTAATGATTCTTTGTAATGAGTTTTTATTTCATCGAGCGACCCGTAAAGAACTCTTTTACCCCGATTAATCATCAGAATTCGATCGCACGTTCTCTCAACTTGATCCATCTGATGCGTACTCAAGATTATCGTCTTTCCCTCATGCTTCAAATCGAGTAGAATGTCTTTCGCCATCTTTGTATTTATGGGGTCGAGCCCGGAAAAAGGTTCATCTAAAATTAAGAGTTCCGGGTTGTGAATGAACGCCGCAACGAGTTGAATTTTTTGTTGCATCCCTTTGCTCAATCCCTCTATCTTCTTCTTTTTATAATCGCGGAGACCGACTTTATCGAGCCAAAAATCTATCTTATCCTCGTATTTTTTTACGTTTTTAAGTTCCGCAAAATACCTCAAACATTCGAGAACCGTTATTTTTTGGTATAAACCCCTCTCTTCGGGAAGATAACCGATTCTCTCTTTGAGATTCTCATCAAATTCTTCGCCGAATATCTTTACCTCTCCGTGGTCCGCTCTTATGATGTCGAGAATTATCCTGATCATCGTCGTCTTTCCCGCACCGTTCGGTCCGAGCAATCCAAAAATCTCCCCCTTTTCTAAGTCAAAACTGAGGTCGTTGAGAACGATTTTTGCATCGAAGCTTTTCGTCAGATTCTTCACGTCCAAAATTTTTTCTTTCGTTCCCATTATACAGAATTATAACGTCATGTAAATATAGTTAGTTGTGATACAATGAAATTCCTCATAATGGGTGCAGGAGCATTAGGAACTGCATTCGGCGGTATGTTAGCCGATGCTGGGCATGACGTTACACTCATCGGCAGAGAAAAGCATATAAAGCCCATAAGGGAACACGGACTCAGAATCTCGGGAATCTGGGGCTCGCACGTAATAAAAAATATGGGGACAATGTCAGAACTAAAAACGATTTACAAACCTGACGTGGTCTTGCTAACCACAAAGTCTTTTGATACAGAAAATACAATGCAAGAATTACAACCACTTATCGCTGATAATTCCGTGGTTATCAGTTTGCAGAACGGCATCGGGAACGAGGAAATCATAGCACTGTACGTTGGGAAAGAACACACAATGGGTGGGACGGTCATAACGGGATTTGAGATGCCAAAACCTGGAGAAGTAGAAGTAACCGTTTCTGCGGATACGACAAAAATCGGCGAACTCAACAACGAAATCACGCAGAGGTCGAGAAAAATCGTTGCGATATTCAACGATGCGGGGATGCCTTCAGATGCCGTGGATAATATCCGTATGCATATCTGGGCTAAAGCATTGTACAGCGCAGCGTTGAATCCCCTGAGTGCGATTTTCCGGGTTGAGTACGGCAAACTCACGGACCCTCATTCTTTTGCAATTATCGAAGCGTTAATTCACGAAGCTTTTGAAGGCGCGAAGGCGGAGGGAGTTGAACTGTTCTGGAATAGTGCGGAAGAGTATCTGGATTATCTACGGCGTGAACAGATACCTCCGACCGAGAAGCATCACTCTTCAATGCTTAATGACATAAAAAGAGGTAAAAAGACCGAAATAGATTTCTTAAACGGTGTTTTTGTGGATTTGGGTAAAAGGCATAACATCCCCACTCCAGTAAACGAGACCATCGTCAGGGAGATAAAGTTTCTGGAATCCCCAAAAAACCACGAGATTTCACAATAAACCTTTTCTTATGTGGGGCTCCGCCCCACAACCCCGCAAGCCCTGTAAAGGCTTAGTAAAAACCTTGACTAAAAACATTCTCTTTATTTTTCTTTTAGCACAGGTTTTCTTTTTGTAAAAAAGAAAAAGTGTTGTGTAATCTGAGGTTATAAAACGAACTAAACACTTACCAGCTTTTATCTTCTCCAATCTTCCTTTCCAACTCACCCAATAATCTTTTAATCTCATCTATTATCTCTTCCACCGTGATTTCCTCTCCCCCTTCCTTTCTTCTTTCCGCTTCTTCCTCAACGTATTTCCCCGCTATAAACTCTACAATCGCTTTATCTGTATGCATTTCTGTCACGTCCGATGTTTCAGATTCAACAAAAGTCGTATAAGCGATACCAGAACCATCATTTGGAATTACTCTCACTTCCCAATACAGTTTCCCATTTGATACCGCTGGAATGGGTTCAACCGGAATCATCCTATTCCAATCTACGATCGGATTTGCCTTTCTCACATAATCGCATGCTTTAACAGGTCCTATCAATGCTTCGGCTTTTGGTTGCTCGTTAAAGCTGATTTCTCCTGTCCTTGCATCTATCAAGAAGATTTTATAGATTCCATGTGCCGCACCATAAGGTTCACAAGCAATGAACCATTTCATCCTAGACCCATTGGCTTCTTTTGTAGCCACCAAAAAAGGCTGTTCGTTTTGTTGTCCCGGTACTTCCGCTATCTCTAACTGCTCATGATGATAGAATAATTTGTTAACGATTCCATGAACGTATCTGAAGCTATTGATATAATATCGGGTCAGGCGCTCAGGATATAACTTCTGTTCCTTCAGAACTGGATGTTCCAAAACACCCTCCGGAGTTAAAAACTCGATTTTACCTTCTGAATTAATCAAGGCAGTTCCTGCCCACCTTGGTATTGTATATAGCGTGGGAAATCTCCAGTGATACTCGTAAGAAACAATTGGCACTGCTATATGTAACCCCCCGTCCACCGGGACAAAATACGGGTCTTCATAATCTACCCAATATCTTTCTTTGTATAGTTTCCATTTATACCAGTCTCTAACACCCATTCCAGGTCCTATCTCCATATCCTTTTCGACAATGTGTGTGCTCTTGCGTGATGTGTTCATATCCACATACGCCGCTCCTTTGTCCTTAAGCACGAAGAAATTTATCGAGCCATCAGGAATGAGCGGAAAGACCCAGCAAGGCTTTTTAGCCACAAATGCGATGTCTGCCGTTCCAAGCTTGAACCTGGGATATTGTAGTGCATCACGCGCATATCTCTCAGCCACGAATTGGGGCATGATCCTGACCACTGAAGGGTCCATGTCTGGCAGTTCTGTTATCTCTTTTGCGTCTAAATGCTGCGCTAAATAACATTGAGGGTACATCGCCTGAAAGGGACCCAATATCGCCCAGCCAATGATTAGTATTGTAATGATAGCAGGGGCAATAACCGCCATTTCTGAGTCTTTGGTATAGGTAGTTGAGCTCTTTTTCTTGCTCTTACTGTAACTGTAAAAGGTGTAAATAACATAGATTATTCCAATTAGAAGTAAAGGCACCCAAAAGGCGGGATTCTTATATGTAAACATGAAGAACCAATGCCACAACGGTCTGCTAATCCAAATTAAGCACGCAAGAAAGATGAAGCCTAAAACAATTACTAATCCTTTCTTTGTCTTATTCTCCCTGAATTTATTATTCTCCTCTTTTGTTGCTCGCATACTTAAATATTGGCAAAAGCCTATTTAAATATATCGGCTGTGTCTCCATAATATAGGCAAAGAGAAGATGGAAAGAAACGAAAAGACAAAATATGTCTATATCGAGCATCCCTCGGATGTGGGATTCGAAGCGTCTGGCGACACGCTGGAAGAACTATTTGCTAATGCCGCTATCGCAACTTACAGCTTCATGACCGATGTAGACGAGATAGAAGAAGAGGAAGAGGGGGAGCGAGAAATAGAGATAAAATCCGAAGACCTCTACAGCTTGATGTTCGATTGGCTGGACGAGATGATTTTTATGTTCGAGTCGGAATCGCTGGTCATGAAAAAGTTTGATATATCTGTGAATTCCACGGATTTCAGCATAACGGGTACGTGCAGAGGCGGCAAATTCGACCCGTACAAACACGACTCCGGCATAATAATAAAAGCCGTTACGTACAACATGATGGAGATAAAGAGGAACGAGATTTGGCATGCGAGGGTCGTTTTAGACGTCTAAACTTACCTCTACCGGCTTACCCGCAATCACTTCCAACGTATCGGGCAAACGCCTCGTTTTTGCTTCGAGTTCCTCTTCCAGCGAAACTACATGCCGTTTTGAGCGCTCTACTCCTTCTCGTAATCGCGTGAGTTGTCCCCTGGCAGATGCGATTGATTGTTCGACCTTTTTTCGCTCTTTCTGTATTGTCATCTCCGAAAGTTCGCCTTTAATGTGCACAATTCGCGATTGCAATCCTTCACGTTTTTCTTTTATAGACGCTAACTTGCTATTTAACAGGCGGTCTATCCACTTTAGTGTCTTGTCTCGCTTTCGCTCCTTCAGGATAGACCTATCATCTTCAATAACACCCTTTATAGAGTTCAGAAAAACGTTGATGTCCTCATCGAGCGCTCGAATTGGAGAAGACAGGATTGAAGATACCGCTTTTCGCTCATCGGGAGTAAGCGTATGCCGTCCCGTCTCATCCTGCTTCTTCAACAGGTTGAGTTCCTTGTTAATCGGGGAGAACAATTTGCAAATATCCGATTCGAGTGTGCTCAACTCCTGCTCCAGGGAAAACAACTCTGTTTCAAGTGTTTTGAACCGCATCCATTCTTCCTGGTCTTCAATCGCGCTCAATCTTTTCCCTTCTTTTTCTATTCCCCGCTCGAGTGTAGAGCACTCTTTCTCTCGTGCGCTAACGTTCTCTTTTTCCTTTTCTATCTTCGATTTTAGCTCTTTTATGTCCTCTACTATCCCTGGCACCCGTTCCAAATGCATAATCTGGCTTTCTTTACCGCGTATGGGTGCGATAAGCTGGTCGAGTGCCGTTCTCAACTGATTTAGTTCTGCAACGGTTTCCTTAACCTCATCCGGGAAGAGTGACCGAACGTGGTAGATGGTCTTCGATGATTTGTCGAAGACAAACGCTATGCTGGATGCAGTGGAGTCATAAAAGGATAAAACGGTTTTATAATCGGTTTGGCTCGGAATCTGCATTTTTTCGGTCAGCGAACGGAGATGTTTTACCATTTTATCTCGCCCTGACAATCCTATTTTTTCTACCTGTACCGGAATATCCTCCGCCGGTTCGGCATCGTGAAGCTCGGAAATGCAGTGCTCGAGTCGCTCACGTATGTCCTTTATCTCTTCATACAACGGTTCAGCACTTGTGCTCAGACCACGAAATAGCGTTTTCGTTGCTATCTCCAACCACGCATCTAGTCCATCGAAGGTGACGGTGGTCGGTATTTCGTGCTTATCCAATATTCTCTTTAGCCACTTCATTTTAATACTATCCTGTTGCGCCTACTCCTTCAACAAAGAACCAAATACCCAGAACAATCAAAAAGACCGCTATTACGAGCATCGTCCATTCGTATCGCTTACCAACGAAGAAATTCTTGCCTTTCGCAAAAGAGAAAGAGACGAAAGAATACCACGCAAAATCGGAGAGGAAGTGCCCCAGCGTCACCAAAATTATACCCGTTAACGCCAGTTGTTGGAAGCCGCTGAATAACACCGGAAAACCTATCCCTATCCACCAAGGTATAAAAGCGGGATTAAAAGCAGTAAGTATAAAACCACCAATAATCGAATTGTTATATTTCGCCGTTCGTATTTCAGTCCTTGTTCCTCCCTCTATCTGCGGGGACCCCTTTGCCTTTGCCTTTACCCCTGCCCTTGCTTCTTTGATAATGAGTGAAGCGATTAAAATAAGCGCAAGGCTCCCTGTTACATATACCACAGCTTCAAAGTGACTGAAATAGCTTCTCATCAATTCGAGTCCTAAAACTACTACCGCTACTATTAACGGGCATTCAAAGGAGATATGTCCAATTATAGCGAGGGGACCTGATAACGCTCCCTTCTTCAATGTGTCGGATATTACAAATGCAAACAGCGGTCCCGGTATCAACGCACCGCTCAGCCCTGTTATAAATCCTATTCCTACCAGAGATGCTCCGATAATGAGTGGTGAATAAATCATCTCCATGTCGTTAACATCATCTCAGTTAAAGTTGAAACTTATTAATCTATTTATTATTATCCTCTTATGTTATTTAGTAAGTAAGTAAGTATCTTGGGAATAACGGGCGGGGCTCGTAGCTCAGTGGAAGAGTGCCTCCTTCGCGAGGAGGATGCCACGGGTTCAAATCCCGTCGAGTCCATAAATCTTTCTTCGAAAAAGAAAGTTAACTTTACCAAAGAGATATAAGTAAAGTATAAAAGTAGAGAAAAAGAGGTAATAGAAATGCAAATGATGCCACAAATGGGTTATGACAGGGCGATAACAGTGTTCAGCCCTGATGGAAGATTGTTTCAGGTGGAATATGCGAGAGAAGCGGTGAAGAGAGGGACTACCGCTGTGGGAATAAAGGCGCAGGATGGTGTTGTGCTACTGGTGGACAAGAGGTTGACTTCTCGTCTATTAGAAGGAGGCTCCGTAGAGAAGATATTTCAAGTAGATGAGCATATAGGGGCTGCAACTTCCGGATTGGTCGCAGACGCGCGGGTATTGATAGATAGAGGCAGAGTAGAAGCGCAAATAAACCAAATTGCTTATGGGGAAGTGATAGACGTGCGAACCTTAGCGAAGAAGGTATGCGATTTTAAGCAAGCGTATACACAAATTGGTGGCCTTCGCCCTTTCGGTACCGCACTGTTGATTGGGGGCGTGTATAATGGAGACTGTTATTTGCTTGAGACCGACCCAAGTGGCGCATTGCTTGAATATAAAGCAACTGCGATAGGTTCCGGGAGGAGCGTCGTAACCGAGATGTTTGAGGAGAAATATAATGAGGACATCCTGCTTAAGGACGCCATCTTGCTCGGTTTGGAAGCCCTGTATGTTGTGACAGAAGGGAAGATAGACATAACAACCATTGATGCGGGTATTGCAGAATTAGAGAAGAAGAAATTCAGGATTTTGAGTGCCGACGAGTTAGAGCCGTACATAACGAAAGTGAAGAAAAGGAATAAAAATGCTGCTGAGGGAACAGGAACAAGCAAAGGAGAAGAAGGGAAGGAGAAGGAGAAGTAGGGAATAGGTATAAAATGGTCAGTCTGGACAAGGCAGTGGTAGCACGGTATAAATCAGGTAAGAAGAATTTTGAAGTCCTTGTAGACCCCGAGAGGGCGGACTTGTTCAGAAGCGGTGCTGAAGAGAACATTGAAGATATTTTAGCGGTGGAAGAGATATTTGAAAATGCATCAAAAGGTGAAAAAGCAACAGAAGCCGATTTGATGCGCGTGTTTTCTACTTCTGATGTGCGTGAAATAGCGAAGAAGATAGTAAAAGA
>JAYEII010000083.1:0-8145 GCA_034660015.1 Methanobacteriota archaeon
GGTTTAGGGCACATAGCTAATTTTGGATGCAGTGATTGCTCGTGCAGAAGTCATTTGTTCTTCTCTACGAGCTTTGACAGGCTGAAGGAAGACGTTTACAATGGTTTTCACGAATCGGGAATTGATGATGTGCTTAATAACGATTTTTAAAATTTAATAAAAATCTGCATCATTTGCCACTAACAACCCTTAAATGTTTTATCCTTTTGAAATGCTCTACATTATTCGTCAAAACACCAAAACCATTAACCAAAGCGATCGAAGCAATCAGTAAATCCCGAATATCTATCATATTTCCATCACGTTCTAAACTTGCAGTTATCTTCCCTGCCATTTCCATCGAATCTTCATCCGTATTTAACATACGCAGACTATTTAAAAGTCCTTTTACCGATGCGAGATTCTTCTCTTGATTTCGTGACTTGTATGCACCACGGTATAGCTCAAACGCGTTTATTGCACTCGTTGCAAGTTCCGATTCTTCTTCAAACTTCTTTACGAGTGAAACTGCATAATCTTTCTTGCGTAGCAGATCAATTAAAATGTCCGTATCCACGATCAATCCATCTTCCACGTTTTCCACAACTCCCTAAGACTCTCTTTGATTTCTTTCTCCTCCTCGTCACTCATTACCCAAGCGCCCGCAAAATCGCTTGGCTTCTTTCTATGTGCATGCGATAGTAAATCTCCCAACGCATCATCAATCGAGACACGCCTCTTCAATCGGTCACTGAGAAGCTCCGCAAAAGCGTTTAATTCTGCATAAACCTTAGAACTAATCTTTATTGTTTTTGCATCTTTCATTCTCCTTCCCCTCCATTTTTGCTATAGTATATCCCCTGTGCATATATATTTTTAGCGGTCAACATAAAATACCTTCCTTATCTCTTTTTTGTGATTGGACATTTTTATCCACGTGCGGAGCATTTCCTCGCTACAAAAATAAACCCTGTATGAGCAATCATTCTATGCTCTGGTCGCATACTTCTCCCTTTTATTTCCCAGCCTCGCAGACCAACCTCATAAATACCCATCACACGAAAGCTTCGCTCGTATTTCAATTCTAACCTTCTCGAAAGCTTGTATATCTGTAGCACGGTTGGATTATAGCACAGGAGTATTCCGCCCGTTCTAAGTGATTTGTCTACATGCTCCAGCGCTCTCCAGGGTTCAGAAAGGTCCAGTAGTATTCGGTCTAATTCCTTCTCGTCTATGCCTTCATACACGTCCCTGTCTTTTAATATCTGCGTTCCAGAACCTTCTTTTCCCGCACTTTCTACCCTGCCAAAGAAGGTATCTATATTTTTTCTCGCGACACCCGAAAATTCCTTCTTCCTCTCATACGATACCACTTCACCGCCTTTGCCCACAGCACGAAGCAGCGCCATCGTAAGAGCGCCTGACCCAATTCCTGCTTCTAACACCCTCGCACCCGGGAATATGTCTGCAAGCATTAAAATGGCAGCGATGTCTTTTGGGTATATTATTTGCGAACCTTTCTGCATCTTAGATATGTATTCAGCCAAAGTAGGCCTTACAACCACGAGTTTTTCGCCAAGTGAGGACTTTACCGCATTTCCTTCTTCCAGCCCTATTACGTCGTCATGCGAAACCATTCCACGGGTAAAAGAGAAGGAAGACCCAGCATTCAGCACAATCTGGTATCTCTTACCTCTTTTGCCTATCAGATGCACGAGTTCGCCTTCTTTTATTTTTAACATCTTGTTTTGAGACTTTTTAACCACAGATTACACGGATTACACAGATCTTCACGAGAAAACGGTTTTAAATTTAATTAGTTCTTGTAGCTTTTAAATATGCAGAGATAGGACAGAAAAACAAAATGCTCGACATCATGCATAAAATGCTGAAAAAGGCGTTGGAAAGCTGCGACCAGGCGGAGATTTATGGAGAGTGCGGCGATGTTTTTAGCGTTGACCTTGAGCGAGAGGAAGTAAAAAAGGTGAAGCACGTTAAAAGCACCGGTATTGGAGTACGAGTAGTAAGAGGAAAAAAAATCGGGTTTTCATACACTACCGCTTTGGAAGACGCGAGAATAGAAGAATGCGTAGAGCATGCAATAAAACAGGCGAAGGTATCCGAGCAAGACACGCATTTCCACGGCTTACCAGGAGCAGAAACGTCAAAGCAGGGCTACACGAAACCGGAAAAAAGTTTTGACCCGCGCATAACTGAACTGCTTGAGTGTGGCAGCGAGGATGCGATACAATATTGCAAACGGATGCTGAGTGGTGCGAAAGAGTATAAATTGAGCAAAAGCGTGACATGCACGCCAACAGAAGGCAGCTTCGCCGCGGCTCGCGATGAGACATATATCTTGAATTCCGAAGGTATTGAAACGAGTGATTCAGGCACGTACGTCTCCGCGGGGCTGATGGTTGTGGCAACTGAAGCAAGCGAAGCAAGCGGTAGCGGATACGGAGAGGAGATTTCAGGATATGAGGGCAAGGTAAGCAGAATGCTCACGGGCATAGATTTTGAATGGATAGGCAGGGAAGCGGTGAAAATGGCTGTGGATTGTTTTGGTGCTAAGAAACTAAAAACGAAGGAGATTCCTGCCGTTTTCTCGCCACGCGCAGTACAAAACCTTCTGGCTTATACCTTGATTCCGCAACTGAGCGCGGAGAACGTGCAGCGTAAACAATCGCCGTATCACGGTAAAAAAGGGCAGGAAATAGCTTCTGAAATTCTTACGGTTATAGACGATGGCACGATGCAGGGTGGCGTAAATAGCAGAAGAATGGATGGCGAAGGCGTTCCCGCGCAACCTACGAAGTTGGTAGAAAACGGGGTGCTGAATAATTTCCTCTATGATTCATACACCGCTGGTAAAGACGGTGTGGAAAGCACAGGTAACGCAATAAGAGGTTTTAGTAATTTGCCAACCCCGGGAGCAACGAATTTCATTATAAAAGAGGGTGGAAGCAGTATTTCCAAAGAAGAAATCATCAGCGAAATGCGTGAAGGATTGTTTGTAAATGACGTGATAGGTGCGCATACGGCTTCACGCGCATCCGGCGATTTCTCCGTCGTTGCACAGAATTCTTTTGGCATTAAAAAAGGCGAGTTGTATCCGGTTACGCAGGTGATGCTCGCAGGCAACATGCAAGAGATATTGAAACACGTGGAACTGATTGGGAACGATACAAGGCAGATTTATAGTGTCGTTTCTCCTTCTGTTAAGGTGTCGAAGGTGCAGGTGGTGTCGTGAAACCTTTCTTAAAAAGAAAGCTTGACTAAAGAAACAGGTCTTTTTTTTCTTTTAGCACAGGTTTTCTTTTTTTTAAAAAAAGAAAAAGTGTTGTGAGAAGCGCCGACTATGAAGTAATTCACACGCTTCTCTACGTTGTTTCTATACTTTTTAGTTTAGTTTGGTTGCGAACGGCATAGATAGCGTTTTTTGAAGCTTGTTCTTGTGTCTCTACGCCTCCGACATGCTTATCGCCCCTTGTTCGCATACATCTATGCAAACCTCGCAATCGGTGCACTCCTCAGCGTCTATTACCGCGTGTTGCTCTCGTCCCTGTGGGGCACTGCCTGGGTCATCTTCAACCAAGCTTATACACTCCACTGGACACTCCTCTACGCAATTGCTCGTTCCCTTTTCCTTTACATCCTTACAGCCATTACACTTCTCCAAATCCACTACTGCTGGCATTTTTTCTCTTATCACTCTCCTAATTTATTTTTTTTCTCTTCTTTTAGTAACGCTTTCCTTTCTAAGAAAAAGGTTTTAAATTCATCGTATATAAAAATTGCTGTTTTTTCGTGCAACAAGAAAAAATAAATCTGCGTAAATCCGTGTAAATCAGTGTCTTAAATAGAAGGAAGTTATAGTTTATATACAATCAAAAATAGATAACTAAAAGGAGGTACCGCAATGAGTATTGCAAAGCAGCAGGTTATTAACTTGATTAAGGAACTTCCGGAGAAAATAGATATTGATGAATTGATGTATCGTCTTTATCTTAGACAAAAACTCGAGGCTGCTGAGGAAGATGTCCGGGAAGGTCGCCTCATTTCTCATGAAGAAGTTGCGAAGGAGACATCCAAGTGGTTCAAATAAAATGGACGAAACGGGCACTCAACGATTTGTGGAAAATCTACGAGTTCATAGCCAATGATTCACCGCGATATGCTCAAATACAAGTTGAAAAGATTCAAACAGCAGTTTCAAATCTTGCTGTTTTTCCCTCTTTAGGTAGGCAAGTGCCTGAGTTTCCACATTTACCGTATCGCGAGGTCTTGGTTGGGAATTATCGAGTTATCTACAGAGAAGAAGAGAAACGAAGGCAAGTCCTGATTATGCCCATAGTACATGGACGGCAGTTACTCAAAGAACGGCCTAACTACCACTGACAATGGTACCAAACGGCACACTCGAATTTTATACTGAAATTGCTAAATCCTTAAATTTCACCGCAGAGCCACAGAGAACGCAAAGGCACCAGAAAACATAAGCAATGATTGAAACGGTCTTAAAACTCTGCGTACTCGGCGCTCTCCGCGGTGATAAATCACTATATTTTTAGATAGTGCCTATCAAACAGCCTCTACCCCCAGCCAAACCTCCTTGTCACCTATTTTCCACTTTTTCTCGTAGATCTGCTCACCTTTCACTGAACTGGGTGGCTTCCCCCTCTCAATACCTATCGCAAGTGTCTCCTCACAGATATAATCCAAGAACCTATTTATCGCCTCTTTTACCTCTTCGTCACCCTCGTACAGGATTCTTATCTTCGCCGTATATTCCAGGTCAATGTCCTTCCTCATGCCCTGTACTCTCCTCACGAGGTCTCTGACCAGCCCTTCCTCTCTTAGTCCTTTGTCCAGGCTAACGTCCAAAAACAAGGTTGTTTCTTCATTCACGTCCACCTGTTTATAGTTCTCCATATCGCTAAACTCGCTCTTTCTATTCACATCCGCAAATTGCACTTCATGAACGTTCAACTCATCCTGCAATATCGCTGCTAAACCTCTCACTTCTTCCTTCTTTTCCGTTTCGCACACCACTACAACCGCCTTTAACGGTTGTCTTATCTTTATTCCCTCATCTGCTCTCGCTCGTCTGCCCGCTTCGACTAATCGGGCAACTAAATCCATTGAATCCTCTAATTCCTGTTCTACAAGCGATTCGTCGTGAGAGGGATAATCGCAAAGATGCACACTCTCAAGCGCGTCTTCCGAAATCGTTCTTACGATGTTCTGATAGATATGTTCAGTGATGAAAGGCACAAAAGGAGCTAACAATTTGCACAAAGCGACAAGCACCTCGTACAGTGTCAAGTATGCACAATCCTTATCAACGTTCTCCTCGGTGACCCAGAACCGCCGCCTTGACCGCCTTATGTACCAGTTGCTCAGGTCGTCCACCACAAAATCTTCTATTCTCCTCCCGGCAAGATGTATTTCAAACCGTTCGAGAGCTTCAATCACGCCTTTTATCGTTGTGTTCAATCTTGACATTATCCACCTGTCCATTGCACTTCTTTTATCCACCGGGATATTCTTCGCATTTGGATTGAATTTATCTATGGTTGCGTACGTGATGAAGAAGAAATATGAATTCCAAAGCGTGTTCAATGACTTCTTTTGCCGCTCCGCTATCGCAGGTTCAGAGAACCGTATGTCTTCCCATGGGGGACCTACGGTGAAGAAATACCATCTCAACGCATCTGCACCTGCACCTTCTTTATTGAATATAGAAGTTATGTCAACCACGTTTCCCTTGCTCTTACTCATCTTCACTCCCTTTTCATCCAATATATGACCCAGTGAGAGCACGTTTAGATAGGGCGGGACATCGAAAATAGCTGTTGAGACGCCAAGCAAAGAATAGAACCAACCACGGGTCTGGTCTATCGCTTCGGTGATAAAAGAAGCGGGGAAATTTTGCTTGAACTTTTCCGTCTCAAACGGGTAATGCCACTGGGCAAAAGGAGCAGAACCCGAATCGTACCAGCAATCTATCACGTCTTTTACCCTTCTCATTTTTCCTCCGCATTCTTCACACTTCAGTAACACGTCATCAATGTATGGCCGGTGCAGGTCGAGGTTTGCGTCTGATTCTTGAGGAAAGGGAAAATTATTTGCCCTTTCTTTCAGTTCCTCTATGCTTCCAACACAACACTCTGCCCCGCATTTTTCGCATACCCATATATTCAGCGGCGTGCCCCAGAATCGCTCCCTGCTGAGCGCCCAATCAGCAATATTCTCCAGGAAGTTACCGAATCTTCCGTATTTCAAATGTTCGGGATACCAGTTTATCTTTTCATTGTTTGCAAGCAGGTTATCACGCAGCGATTTCATACCGATAAACCACGATTCGCGGGCGTAATACAAAAGAGGCGAACCACAACGCCAGCAGAAAGGATAAGAGTGCAAATGCGTGCTCTCTTTGTACAGGATGCCACGCTGCTCCAGCATTTCTATTATGCGCTTATCAGCACCTTTTACAAAAACACCTTCCAAATCGGGAAACGGGACCTCACTCGTAAACCGACCTTTGCTGTTCACGGGCTGCGAAAAACCAAGTCCTTTCTCCTTGCACACCCCGTAATCGTCTTCACCAAATGCGGGTGCAATATGAACGACGCCCGTACCTTCGTCTAACGTGACAAAATCGGCAGTGATTACCTGATGTGATTTCCCCTCTACAGGCACGTCAAAAAGCGGTTCATACTCTTTACCTTCCAGATATTTACCTCTTAATCGCTCAGTTATCTCGTATTCGCCTTCCAGAGCACCTAACCGTGATTCAGCAAGAATCAAAATCTCTTCGCCGGTCTTTACCTTCACGTAGGTATGTTCAGGATGAACTGCGAGTGCGATATTGCCGAACAAAGTCCAGGGAGTTGTAGTCCATGCGAGCATAAAAACGGGCTCTTTTGCTTCTCTCAGCTTGAACTTCACGTATATCGAAGGGTCCTCCACATCCTTATAGCCCTGTGCTACTTCATGACTGCTCAGCGTGGTCTCACACCTCGGGCAGTAGGGCACGACTTTATGCCCCCGGTAAAGCAAGCCCTTTTTCCATATCTCTTTTAACGACCACCAGACCGATTCTATATATTCGTTATCAGAGGTTACGTAGGGTGAATCCATATCTATCCAGAATCCCACTCGCTTCGTGGCATTCACCCATTCTTTTTCATATCGGAAAACCGAGTCCTTGCATTTGCGGTTGAATTTCTCTACCCCGTACTCCTCTATCTCACGCTTGCTGTTTACTCCCAGTTCCTTCTCCACTTCTATCTCCACCGGCAGACCATGCGTGTCCCATCCTGCTTTTCTTTCTACCCTGAAACCACACATCGTTTTATATCGCAGCACGAGGTCTTTCACAACCCTTGTAAGGATATGCCCGGGATGCGGGAGTCCATTCGCAGTTGGTGGACCTTCGACAAAAATGAACTTCTCATAACCTTCTCTGCGGTCTACACTGTGCTCAAATGTTTTATTTCTGCCCCACAGCTCCAATATTTCCTCTTCCTGTTGTATGAAATTTGGTCTTTGCGCTTCGCTCTTGAAATACGCCATTTCTTCCTACACCTACACTGAACAATATGATATTTATGTTGGTAGGTTAATTATAAAATATTAAAGGTGATGAAGATGGAAGTGGAAAGAACAGAAATTAACCGAAGGTGCTAAGCGGTTGAAAATGATATTGTTAGACAGGATGGAGATATAACGCTCAAAATGGCGTTTATGATTAAGACCGAGAAAATAAAAGCTGCTTTAACGAGTAAGGGCTTTGTCAAGGAGGAAAGGTCAAAACACACTTTTTATTTCCTCGTTGTTGATGGCAAGAAAACGGCGATTCACACGAAATTAAGCCGCGGCAGTAAAGAATATAGTAACAAATTACTCTCGTTTATGCGTAAACAATTAGGATTTGACAAAATGAGAGACCGGAAAGACTTTATCAAATGCCCAATTTTCGAGGACGAGTATGTGAAAATTTTGAACAAAAGAGGTTGGATTTAGTATCGTTTTGTCTCGAAATCAAGACGCGGGGGTCAAAGAACTATGTCTATCATTCAACAAATCGTTACGATAAAGAGATAAAAAAAGGACGGAAAGTGTCAAAATACCTCGGAAAACTCGACAAAGAACGAGGAT
>JAYEII010000084.1:0-32521 GCA_034660015.1 Methanobacteriota archaeon
TCGTTTCTCATCCATTGGATGTGAAAAAAATATAAAAATGTGATTGTTTAAGATTGAAAGTTATATGCTCTCGGCGTGTTAGCATCGCCAACTTTGGTTTTGTGCTGTCTTTAAGTTTACGGGAATGACTACAGATCATGTGGTTACTACCCATGTAGGCAGAGGAGGTCATTGGGCAGAAGCTGGCGTTTACAAAGGTTCAGGTGGACCAACTTTGTGGTTATTCACGTATGATGACGATGAAGGGGGATGGGGATGGCATGGTACCACAAGCGCTACAACTTACAATGACATTGAAATTCAAGTCATAGGTCCACATAGTGGTAGTTATAGATATGGTATTTGGATTAACGGTGAATGGGAAAGATATGGGCATCTACCATACAAGGAAAACCGTGCTGATCAAGCAAACGAGGTTTGGACAGAAACTGGCACCTACACTTCAGATACTATTGCAGCTTACCATAGCGAGCCACGTCTATACGTCGATTATAACCAGTTAATATGGTGGAACGAAGAAGTGAGTACCCAGTGGAAGCGTAATTTCTGGCCGCCTTGGCCTGTAAAAGAAAGTCATTGGATGGGCTCGGATGCATGGATATACAAAACATGGGTAGAGTAAATAGTTTTTATCACGACAGATGTGATATCAGCATTTTCATGTCTGTCGTGGGTTTTTTATTTTTCATGTTAAATTTAAATATATGAAAAAAATGAAAAAGATCCTGTTGGTGATAGGCATCGTAGCGCTTGCAGTTTCCTCAACAGGTGTAGTAATATACCAATTGTATCAACCTCACTATGAACCAGTTACTGAAGTAGAATATCCTGGTTCTTCAATAAACATCTCTCTTCCTTCCACAACCCCTAATCAATCACTTGAGCCAGCACCTTACCCGGCTCTTGGTCTATTTCCAAAGCCGGGAGCAAAAAATGTGCCACTTATTACCCGTATCTCCATGAGTTTTCCCAGACCACCACAGTTTTTGAAGTTAGAAGTGGAGCCAGAGGTGGAGATAAGTCACGTCAAGAAGGAACTCATTTTTTATAGCGGTAAGTACACGTTTTATCTTGCCAAGCCCTTGCAACCCGAAACAACCTATACGGTTACAGTCATTGCAGGGCAAAAAAAACCTCCTGCTTCTGGTGCTGCTCCTACCGCAACTACAACTTGGCAGTTCACGACTATTTCAAAGAGAATGATAGGAATATTTTTCGTAGTTCTAATAATTGTGTGTTCCGCTGTTTTCATTGGTATGCGGTATAAAAGGAGAAAGGATGTTGGGAAAAAAAGAGGGAGGAAATGACAACGTGGATTGAGACATTGTTACTGGCAATTACAATAATACCGGCATTACTTGGCGCAATATTATATCGATACAAGTTATTTTTTTCTCTCAGTAGCCTTGAGTGAGGTATTGTTAGATAGAATGTTAGAACTGGTGCATGTTCAATCTGAGTGATCTGCTGCTTTGTCTGAAGTCCTTATTGTCTTGATAGAAAGAGATAACATCACCTTATGGGTTCATGCAGATATGGATAAGGAAGGGTTCCTGATGTCAATGAGGTTATGAGAGAAGTACTTCCATCAGTTCACCTCCATCAGCTAACGGTTATTGCCAAAAAGTATGAACTTCATATAACCCCTCGCTTTTGTTCGCTAAAAAGCGAACATTTTCGATAGTTTTATCAGGGGTTTGAGCAATACTGTCACTGAGCGCCGAGGAAGGGGCGCTAAAAAGGAGGGAAAATAAAAAGATGAAGGGAAGGGAAAAGAAAGGGTTTAAAGAATTTAGGAGGAGATATGGAAAAAATGAAAAAGAAAGGAAAAGTAACAATTGGAGCAATGTTAATAGTGGCATTGCTTGCAAGCATGGCTTTTGTATCAGCAGTGAGTGCGTATGAGCATGGAATAGACGATGAGAAGAGCTACGATATCGATAAGTTGTCGCAGGTCCTCGAAGATGCCGTAACTGGTTATAATGAGGCGGTGACGGAAGGACGCCTCGAAGATGCGCAGGGTTATGTAGAGAAAATCGACCAAATTATAACAGAACTGGAAGCATTTGGTATGGAAGTGGAGTTCACGGCGACACACGAAAATCAAGGAATGCCGACGACCGTATCTGTAAGTGTTAATCCTGCTACTGAACAAAACCGAACCCGGGGTCATTCTATCTCAGCAAACGAGGAGCAACTTGAAATAATGAACCAGCTTGTGGGACAAGACATCACGATAGGAGAGTTCTATGAAAAAGTCATTCCAGAGGTTCTGGAGGACATGCCCGAAGAGATAGCCGAGCATCTTTACGCAACTAAAATGATTTGGCCTGATCCATCTATGCCTCCAAAGGGAGAAGATCACTCACAGGCTGTGGTGACAAAAGCGTTTAAACCCGCCTCTGACACCGAGCAACCAAAACTTATTATTCTGACACGTCATTACTCTAAGATGGAGGCAGAATGGCCTGATATAGACTTCAAATCATGGAGTAGAGTGTGGTTGCCACATCCCTGGTATAGGCTGCCTTACATGGCTGTGTGGTCTGGTTTGTATTACCAAGATGGAGGTCTGAAAGACTTTGACTTTGACGATGGCTACAACGTTTACAAGGTAGAAGCTAGTGGCTCTTATTCTACTAGCACCGCGGGTAATTATCGTGTGATTGGACAGCACTCTGGGACACACCCACCGGGCTATGAACCACCAGGATACTACGTAATTACTCCAACAGATTGGATCTATGTAGGCCCTTGATAGGCGATAAAAGGCGGGTGACAAAAATGAAAAACACAAAGAAAAGTTTGTGGGGTGAAGGCAGTTTGATGGTAGGGACATCCTCCTCCGCCGTGAGTATTGCTATTCATCCCACAGGCATTTTTTATTTTATTGTATTTGTGATTTTACTTCTGATTGTAATTTTGATCTGGAGATATTGGAGGAAGAAAACCATTAAGTAAAAGCAAGATATCTGGTGTAGAATTATTATGCAAACGAAGATATGGTGACTTTTGAGAAATGTTTGCGAACTGGAAACTGAGAGTCCCATAGTGGCATCTTAGACGGGTATTGCATTCATTTATATACCCTCTCGCTTTTGTTCGCTAAAAAGCGAACATTTTCGATAGTTTTATCAGGGGTTTGAACAATGCTATCAGTGAGCGCCGAGGAGGGGCGCTAAAATAAAAGGAGGTGAAAACGAAAAAAATGAAGAAGAGAATAGCCGGGATATTAGCAGTACTGCTACTTCTATGCACAGTTGTCCCAGTAATGGCTGCTGAATACTCTGTAACCACTATCGAACACTACCAATTCATGAACGATCTGGACCCATATGGTTCGCAGTGCTATGAGAAGGTCGAGTATTGGCTGCATGACTATGATGGATGGACTGAAGAATTCCATGAGACCGAACACGATGAGGAGGACAGTGATTTTAGATGTTCTAACGTAGGTTATCAAGGTCTTGATGAGGCGGATTTCCACTACCATTTTGGACATAGGGTAGATGAGATATGGTCTACGGTGATTTGCCTTTGGGACTATCCATTCTATGGTGTAGTAACTCCGCTGGAGGTCTCAGAGAAATGGGATAAGGATAACGAGTGGGTGCTATTGCATAGTTGCAAAGTATTGAAAGACGTAAGCTCTTGGGGAGATGCCTTAAAGTACTCTCACATGCTGCTCGGGTTTAAAACAACTACTTATGCAACTCCTGCTCTTCCAGACAATGTTCTTAGAAGAGCAGTGCAGTACGATTACACCGTCATAAATGCGTACTACTATGGTACGAAGCAGACATATGGAAGCGATGTTCAAGCCACAGCAATAGCCGATACCTTGGACCAGTGGAACAATGATCACTTACACGGACATGGGACAGTGGCTTCAGACGAGTATCCAGATGACGATACAGTGTACTATGCAAGCTGGAGTTGTTAAAAAGGAGACGAAGAAAATGAAAACCAAAGTTAAGTTGTTGGTAGTAAGTGGATTGCTCATGCTTGCTATATGCGGAATTGTACTACAAGCACAAACGCAAACCGGGAATGGGAATTGGGGTGGTATCATGTCTCCTATATCAGGTGATATCGTGCTAAAAACCGATTTGCCTGATGCACCAGCCACCTCGCCAATATACAAGGTTATAGATAATGGAACCGTGTCCTACTGCAAGCCAGATATGATGCACGTAAAGAAGACCCTGCCGTTAGAAAAGGAAGCAATCGACATTGCAAAGAAATGCTTAGAAAAGTATGGAGGCATACCGAAAGATGCTGTGCTTTCAGGCGTCGAAACCAGCTACCTATATGGAATGAACACTAAAACTGGAGAAGTTGTGGAAGAACATCCTTTAAGTGTAAATGTCAAATTTGAGAGAGAAATTAACGACATGCCAGTGGTCGGTGCTGGTGGAGAGATAGATATATCACTTGGCGAAAATGGAGAGCTGCTCTTCCTTTCAAAATGCTGGAGATCGCTTGAGTATGCTGGCGAGGTGGAAATAATCTCTGCAAGTGAAGCTTTCGAAGAGTTCGAAAAGGGAGAACTCATTCAAAAGCCAATGTCCCAAGAAGAAGTTGAGGTAACACAAATAAAACTTGGATACTATGCAGAAGCACCGGGAAAGAGGCAAGAATTCTATAAACCAGCATGGATATTTTACACAAAGGATGAGGCAGGCGACGTGATGCGACTATGTGTAAATGCCGTAGCATGAGCTTTTAAAACAAAAAATATTTTTTTCTTTTTCTTTTTTTTTTATTTGGTAAATGTGTAACTATGAAAAAATGGAAAATTGGTGCAATACTCGGAGCACTTTATTATTTACTTGGGCTCTTGTCCGTTAGTTATATTCTTAAATTAGATGAAATTGGAATAATCATTTTTCTTCCAACTTTTCTTAGTGGGAGGGTGATATATGCCTTAATAAATGCTATATTTCCAAATAGCATTGTGATAACTCTCATGGCAATGCTTTTATCAACAATAGTTTGGGCTTTAATTGGAGCTGGACTTGGTCACTTGGTCGAGATATTCATGAACTGGCTTTAGGATATTTTCTGACCTAAGACGTTTTTTTCTATGAATTGCCCAGTTTATTTCCAAATCCATCGGGTTTGAGAGTTGCAATTTGTAGCAGGTTTTTGTTTGCAAAAAAAAGTTCTTTTTCTTTTTGAAACGCTTATTAATATTCATGTCCAATCAAAAATCACGATTACAACCTCAAATTCAGGCACAGAAGCAATTACTACTGTTTTCTATTGTCATACTCCTCTTTTGCTCTTTCATAGGTGCGGTCATCACGGTTCATCCGCTTTACATAAAAGAAGAATTTGTCGAACAGCCCGCATTGGTTGGATTAATAGCAGCAATATCGTCCTTTGCCGGATTAACATTCAGCCTCCCGATTGGCACTCTTTCTGACCGGGAGGGAAGAAAACCGATGTTAATCGTCTCTTTTGGGCTCGTATCAGTTGTGCTCCTTGCGTTTTTCATTAATACCCGCCTCTATCCATTAATATTGTTGCAAATAGCACTTGGTGTTTTCATGGCTCCGATATGGATTGTTGGCGAAGCGTTCATCAAGGACATCTCACCAACAGAAAGGCGAGGAGAATTCAGGTCTTTTTTCGGTACCTTTGCAAATGCGGGGCTGCTCATAGGACCTTTAATAGGTGGTTTCCTGGCAGGGGCGTTTGGAATACGGTCCCCATACCTTTTTGCGGCTATCCTGCTCGTTGTACCCTTAAATTTGATTGTGGTATTTGGAATGAAGGACGGGCATAGTAACACAAATAAAAATCAGGCAGTGAGGGATTTTTTACCCGTGCTAAAGGAGTTCTTGCAGCAGGGAGAGCTAAAGCTCCTGGCTCTCTGCACCGTGTCGCTGTACTTCTGGTACGCCGTGAGATGGGTATTTGGTCAGCTATTCCTTCTGGATCGGGGCTTTAGCTACTCCATAATAGGAATTTGGTTAGCCGTTTCTGTCCTACCATTTCTCCTTTTCCAAATACCCGCTGGAAAATTAAGCGACAAAATAGGCAAATCAAAAATAATCTTTCTCGGGTTCTTGATTTCCGCGGTATCGCTCATACCCCTGGGATTTATGAGTTCTATTTCAAGTCTATTAGCAACGACATTTATCGTATCTATCGGTACCGCCTTTGTCGAGCCGTTAATCGAAGCAAGGGTCACGGATATAGTGCCAAAAGAGAGATATGGCGCTTATTCAGGCATATTTGAATTCACAAAAACTTTGGGTCTCATGTTAGGACCCGTGGGTTCGGCAATCTTCGTTTATTCGTTTGGAATCTCCTATTCCTTCATTCCTGCTGTTGTATTATTCTTTATCCTGACTGCAGCTCTTTTTCTATACAAAAAACCTTTTTGATACAATGAGAAGTATTTAAATCTGAGAGTTCGTTTATTAGTAAGAGGGGGCAGAAATGAACGAAAAACAAATCATCCAAAAACTGCAATCAAAAGACAAGGATGAGATACTGGATATCCCAGTGCTACTGATAAATGAAAAAAGGTGGAATATCAAAATCGGATTCACATACGACGATTTTTATAAAGTTTATCGAGATTATCATCTGTTACCTTATCATAGTGAACAGCTAAAGAAATATTTTGGTGATATAATTGAGATTTAGAGATTTTCACGGTTGAAAGAGGAGAAGATAGATGAGATGAGCGTCTGGATACCTGCGCTGGAGGACTTGTTCATTATGAAGGCGTGCCATTCAATAGATACATACGAAACCGATGCTATCGGTGATGCAAAAAGGATTTATGAGGAAATTGACATGGAAATTGTGCACAAAGAGCTGAGAAATCAGAACGAAAGGGTAAATGAAAAAGTCAAGCGGTGGCTAAGTGAGTTTGTTGAGAGAAAATGAATAAAGGACAATGGACATGAGACTGGGGATAACCGGGAAGCCGAGGGCAGGGAAGTCAACGATTATAAAAGCAGTGATAAAGAGATTGAAAGCAGAAGGTATAGCCGTGGGCGGCATGCTTACTGCAGACATACATGAAGGAAGAGTAAGGGTAGGCTTCTCCTTAGAGGATATAAATACCGGCGGAAAAGGTATTTTGGCACATGTATATCACCGCCAGACAGGTCCAAAGGTAAAAGTGGGGAAATACATCGTAAATCTCACTGATTTGGATTCCATAGGTGCGAACTCGATAAAGAATGCGCTGGGACAGCCAGACCCAATTATAATTATCGTGGATGAGATAGGACCAATGGAACTGAAGTCAAAGCGATTCATAGAAGCTGTGGAAGAAGCAATAGTAAGTGGAAAGTCTATGCTCGTCTCTGTTCATCAAAGGTCGGAGCACGAGTTGGTAAAGAGGGTAAAAAAAGAGTTTGAGATGTTTGAGGTTACGCAAGAGAACAGGGACGAAATGGCGAATTGCATTATTCAGCGGTTCAGCGGTTTAGAGGTTTAGCGTATTGGTGGTTTGGAATTTATTTCTAAATCGCTACGCCTCTAAGCCTCTAAACCGCTTGCTTGCTTTTCATGTATTCTCGCAACACAACCGTTGCGTACGACCCTTTGGGCAAGAAGAACTTTAGATTTACTTTATTTCGACCAGGATTCATATCGTCATCGCTAACTTCTTCGCCGCTTAACTCAACCTTCACAGGTACTAAAACAGGTCTTCTTATTCCTTTAGAACTTATTTCTGCGATTTTGGCGATATAAAAATTGTTTAATTCCACGTCTTCATCTTTCAGAACTTCACGCTCTATCTCTCCTTCCACACCCTCTGCAAACTCCGTTTCATAGCCAAATGCGGGAACAGTGACAAATGCTCTGCCGCGCTTTATCAGTCTGTTTATCGCTTCTATTTTGTCCTCTGTGACTTTCTCCATCCTGTCTTTGTGCAAATCCGCGAGTCCAAACCTGTCGCGGAAACAGACTACGTCGCCTACCAAAGCCTCGTCAAACGGCAGGTTTTGGTTCATACGGCGGCTTAAAACGAGATTGAACAGATAGGCTTGGTACGCATGCACAAAGAGTTTCTGCAGGTTCTTCGGAAGCACCGAAAAAGCAGAGAGGAAGTCCGATTCGTTTATACTTTCTCTTTCTCTCCCATTTTTTACCAGTTCATTCAGCATCGCCTTTTCGTATCGCAAGAACGGTGGCATTTTTTTCAATCCTTCTTTCAGTCCTTTCAGTTCGCCTTCCTTGCACAGCCGCCTTGCTCGTTTCGCCTCTTCGCTTTCGCCAGGGAACACATCCGAGATGTAGGATAATACCGCTTCTTTTAGTTCACCGCGTATCAGGTGTTTTCCCACCACGTGCGTTATCGGGCGCCGAACGCCAAAACGCTGAACGCCGAAGAAATTTGGTACGCCACCTTCATTTTCTATCTCTGCGGTTATCGCCATGATTTTCCGCTTTATCTCTTCTTTACTGCCTTCTATGTCACGAACAACAATCTCAAATTCGTTTCCGTGCAGGTCACCCAGAGAAACGGCTTTATTCGACCTGCCTATTAGTTTTAACGATACGTCAGCGATTTTTAGTCGTTCCAGCTCGGTTTCCGCTATGCCTTCACCCCAGATGCTTATCTTCTGCGTGGTAACGGCAACTTTGTCTTTGGTGCCTGCGAATCCGATTCGGTTCCTGCTGACTCGCAGTCGCCGTGAGATTTCGTTTATCACGCTGTGTGTGTCCCAGTTCTCCTTTGTCAGCTCGGCAATCAGGTATTTTCCTTCTTCTTGCTCTGCTCTATTCGTGATTTCACGAACATAAAAGTCAGCGGGTTTTGTTTTTATTACGCCGCCTATTCCTTCGGTTCGCGTAGAATAGAACGCTATGCCTATTCGGGCTTCGGATGCCGGGGGTTGTTTTAGCTTCATTCTCTCTGTTCCAAAGTTTTTATTTGCCAGGATTGTTTAATACTAAAACAAGGGGTATATTACTATTAACATGCTCGAAGCAAACAAAGCAGCAGCGGTAAAGCTTGGCATAGATACTCACTTCATCGAAGAAAAAACCGATACGCAAAAGAACATCGAAATTCTTGGCGATGTGAAGATATTCAAAGCAAGCATTGAGACAATATGTGGCGAATATAGTTTCTTAGATACTCGGTTATTTGTTTGTAAAGACCCCCATGAGGCGGAGAGAATAGCAAATGAGCAGGTAGATAAAGAAAATTCGATGTATCCTGAGGAGACCTTCTATAAACTACGATCAATTGAGGAATTCAATTATTTGGATAGTTACAGAATAGATTATAGATTGAATAAAATCTAATGCAGGATAATGCTAATTAACAAGAAGGAGATGGACGAGTGAGAAACTTTTGGATACTATCACGCCTTAGGAAAATTAAAGCATGCTCATGACATTTGGAACAGTCGGATTTTCCTTGCGGCATCATCGGATGAGTTGGGCTCCGTCAATCAGTTGCTATCGGGGACATTTCATGAGATACAACCCGTGCTCAGGTTCATTGAGATAGAAAAGATTCAGAATTTGCACCGATCTAAGCGGGACATTTATGAAATTGAGTGTGATTTAGGGTTAATTCCGTAAAAGTAAAGCAAAACAGAAAGAAAACAAAAAAGCTAAAGCCTTTACAAGACTTGCGATTCCTTATAACCCTTATCATCCTGAACCTTACGAGCGGTGGACATTAAGGGGGTTATACGATTTAGATAAGGGTGAAATTTTAGTTGGTGAGGGATTCTGGAACTTTGTTGCTTCCGATAACATCTATGAAGAGTTATTAGATGTGTTTCAAGAAGTGGGAGAAGAATTAAGGGAAGAGATTGATGAAAAATTTGCAGAGTTTAGGATGTGGAGATAATAGGGAGGTGCGCGTGAGAAGGGACTCAGAAGTACAATAAGGCGTGTTTAAGTATATATTTTAACCATCTCTATCTAAACCCCTAAACCCGCCAGTCCTCTAAACCGCTAACCCTCTAACCCCGCTAAACCGCTAACTGCTCCCCTTTGCATCCTCCTCACACTTCGCTGTATATGGTACTCCGTACCAATGTCCCCTCTATTCCACAACGCACCATCTATATTTCTGATGCCGTCCAGCGAAATTTCCCGCGCCTCCGCTATGCTTTCACCAACACCCACAGCGCAAACAGTTCTCGAACCAAGCGCATAAGTACGCCCATCATCGCGCAACTCCATAGCCCCCGGATAAATCCTCAAATTATCGTCATATTTTTCCTGCAACGCATACGCAGCACTCAAATCCACTCTTCTATCCCCGCTGTATTTCGCTCTGTACCCGCCATAGTCCATCGGCACGGCATACGTAACCACCGTCGCTTTCGCATCGCATTCTATCCTCGAAAGATTCCCTTCTATCATACGGAAACAAACATCCACAAAATCGGTTTTCAGAACGGGCAGCACACACAGTATCTCAGGGTCACCCGGTCGGCTGTTTATCTCCAGTATCTTCGCACCCTTGCCCGTATGCATAAAAGCAACGTAAAAAGGTATTCCTCTCAGCCCTTCGTTACTCGCATTACCTCTAAGCTGGTTGAATATCTTTTGAACCATTCGCTCCTCTTCTTCCCTATCGCTTTTATCCATAAAAGGCAGCCAATCTTTTTTATCCTTGTAAGAGCCCATTCCGCCTGTATTTTCACCGAGGTCCGCATCAAAAGCGCGTTTGTAATCGCGTGTCTCAGGGAGAACCGCAAGTCGCTTACCATCGCAGAACGCCTGGAAGCTCGATTCCTCGCCCTCTATTTTCTCTTCTATTATCACGTCGCTGCCACCGTCAAAGATAGACATAAAATGCTCGAATAGACGCTCTCTACTGGTAAAGTGGTCGCCCCACACGCCTACGCCCTTACCCGCTGCGGGTTTATCCGGCTTCACCGCTACTTCATCCCCTATTTCGTCTAAAAAATCCCATACCGCTCTTTTCACTTCGCCTACGCTTTCGTACTCCGCACAGGGGAACAGTTTAAACCTCGGATTCGCCTCCGCACAGCATTCTTCGAGTAGAAGCCGCTGCGCAGCTTTGCTCTCTTCTATCGCATATCTTCTCGTGGGACATATCATTGCAACACCTGTCTTACTCTCGACTACATCTCTAACACCTGCTATTATCGGTTTCTCAGGGCAGCAAAAGCCAAAATCTATCTCGGTTTTGTTCGCCTCCACGAAGTCGCATATTTTTCCAACGTCCAGATCAGGAATGACCACGTGCTTCGTTGCATGCCTCACGTTAAACGGATTCCTTTGCTTGTCGACAACATAAAAACGAGCTTTGTAGTCTTCGCTTCTGTTCAACGCGTCTATTACCGCAGCTGCCCTAGAACCATAAGAAACGACCAATATCCCTACTCGTTCTCCCATCTTATTTATAAACTAAAATAACTTATTGAAGATTATATCAAATAAGATATAGAAAATAATGAGGAAGATGAGATGAGTGGAAGTAGTGAAATACCGCCCCAGGTGCAAAATCTGTTCGCTCAGCTACAGCAGCTAAAAGTCCAGATAGAAGCCGTGGGAAGGCAAAAGATGCAGGTAGAAGCCCTATTGAAAGACGCTGAAAATGCTCTGGAAGAATTGGAAAAGCTCGATGAACAATCCGTTATCTATCGAGCGGTTGGCGAGTTGCTGATAAAGGCAGAGCGAGGAGTGGTGAAGGCGGACTTATCAGAGAAGAAGGAGACCTACGATTTGAGATCGAAGACATTGGAAAGGCAAGAGGAGAGAGTGCAGAAGAAATATCAGCAGTTGCAGCAGCAGTTACAAGAAGCTTTAGGTGTTGCTGGTGCTGGAGTTACGCAGACGGCGGGTGCATAAGGGTGATTGCTCAACGAGAAAATAAATTATAGACACAGATTAACGCAGATGAGACGGTCAATGCTGTGCCCAGCCAGTCCCCAACAAAAAAGAAAAAATCCGCGTAAATCTGTGTCTTAAATATTAGCTAAACCGACATTTCGGCCTCACCATGCACAGCAGCTTACCTGAAGAGGTCGTCTTCGCGATTGAGCAAAACGTCTTTTATTTCGCCTTTGTCCCTTTTTATGTTCAATCCACGCACGATTGCGATGGGTATACCTTCCCTAAATTCACCCATCACGAGATTCGCAGCCGCGCATATCTCGTCCACCACTGCCTCTTTTGTTATCCTTGCGATTTTTCCAAATCTGTCTGCTTCGCCCCTTCTGTCCAGCACAGCGGGAATGCCTGAAACTGCTATACAGATTCCCGTTACGCCGTCTCTAAAAGCTCTACCAAAGGAATCAGCAAGCAAAACAGATATTTTTTTCCCGCTTCTTTCTTCTATTTCCTTTTTAAGCTGCGACACACTTAGCTGCGGATTCTCGGGTAGCGAAACCGCCTTTCCTTCTTCAACGTTTGACTCATCAACACCCGCATTTGCGCATATAAAACCTTGCCTTGTCTCCACTATGATAATGTTTCTTTCGGCTCGCACGACCTCCTTTGCGTCGTTGAGAACCAGTTGAACAACTCTTGGGTCTTTATCCATTTCGTTTGCAATCCGTCTTGCATCATTGCTCACCTTCACAGCAGAAAGGTCAATGACTCTGCCTTCGCTCTTCGCTATTATCTTAGATGTGAACACGATTGCATCACCATCTTCTAATTCTAGCTCTTTCCGTCCCAGCGCTTTAAAAAACAAATCAGCTATGTCGTCACCTTCTTTTATCTCTGGAAGCCCATCTATGCCTATTATTTCCAGGTGGTCGTTGACCGTGCATGCAATGCGTTCGAAATCTTTCTTCTCCATTCTTTCTACTTCTGTGGAACACCTAAAGTAATTTAGGGGTAGTAACAGTTATCGTTATCCTTATCGGTATGCGTATTTAAATTAAACCCATCTTTAATATTTTAAAATAGGGGACAAAAGGAAGAGATGAAAAAAGAGCTGATGGATATACTCGCCTGCCCGATGTGCAAGGGCGATCTGGAATTGAGTGTGGACGAGGAAGAAGAGGAAGAAGGAAAGGGGGAGATTGTAAAAGGCAGTTTGTATTGCCGAAAATGCGACCAGCGGTATCCAATAGAGGATGGCATACCCAATCTATTACCACCCGAGCTAAGACAAGCGTCTGAGTAAAGTTTGCAATTTTTCGTTGCCGCCGTAGGCAATCAGGTCGGGATAGGGAGATGAAATGAGAAAGATACAGCAAAGAATATACTTGAGTAGGAAGCGGGTGAATTCAATAGAGTTTGAGCACGAGATATTAAGTATTCCGCTTAAAGCGGGGGATGAGATGAGTTTTGAGATACTTATAATTAACCACGGGGAACCGACACACGTGCATTTTTCGCTGAGTGAAGAAGTAAAAGACAAGGTGATGATATTGCAGGATAAGGTGTATGTAATAGACGAGGAGAAGATAGCGGCGATTGTAAAACTGCCAAAAAGCTATGCGGGAGCCGTAGACGGCGGGTTGGATGCAGGGAATATATTCGTCAGCACGGGATATGGAGCGGCGAAAAAGGGCTTTTCCGTTGAGATAGTAGAGGAAGACGCAGAAGGAGAAATAGTAGGAGGGTTGGTAGGGGAAAGCATGGGGAAAAAGGAAACAGTGGAGACCGAAGTCGTGATATCACCCGAGAAAAAGGCTCTTTTGAGACGATTAACGATTTCAACGTTGTTAGTGGCTTTGTTTTTGGTCTTTGTCTTTGCTGTATTTAGTTTTTCTGGTTATCCAAATTTCGTTTTTGCTTTACTTGCTTCTATGATTTTTATTTTTATCGTTATCTATAATCTGTAAAAACCACGAGATTTCACAAGATTAAAAAAAAAGAAAGTAAATTATAGACACAGATTAACACAGATGATAAGAATCAAGAAAATAAATCTGCGTAAATCAGTGTAAATCTGTGTCTTAAATAGAAGGAAGCTATACATTATACACAACCAGAAATCAGAAAACAGAATTCTGACCTCTGTTCTCTGACTTCTTGTATCTTCATAATAAAAAGGAGCTAAACATATACAGTAAGTGAAGATGAAGTACATCGTAGTAACCGGAGGCGTGATGAGCGGGCTTGGAAAAGGCATCACAATGGCTTCCATCGGCAGGATACTGAAGAACCGCGGATACAAGCTCGTGCCTATAAAAATTGACCCGTACATAAACATCGATGCCGGCACGATGAATCCATACCAGCATGGCGAAGTATATGTGCTGGCAGATGGCGCGGAGGTTGACCTTAACCTGGGACATTATGAGAGGTTTACAGATGTGGAGTTAGGGCGGGAGCACAATATAACCACGGGGGCTGTCTATTCCGCAGTTATAGACCGAGAGCGAAGAGGCGATTATCTGGGACAGACGGTGCAGATAATTCCGCATGTAACGAATGAGATAAAGGCACGAATACGGGGAGTTGCAGCGAAAAGTGGTGCAGACGTATGCCTGGTGGAAGTAGGCGGCACGGTAGGCGACATAGAGAGCATGCCGTTTCTTGAAGCGGTAAGGCAGATGAAATTAGAGGAGCATGAGAACGATTTCCTTTTTGTTCACGTTACTTTAGTGCCTTCCACAACGATGCACGAGCAAAAAACGAAGCCCACGCAGCACTCGGTGAAGGCACTGCGTGAGTTAGGGCTTCAGCCAGACATAATCGTGTGTCGGAGCAAAGAGGCATTAAAAGAGGATGTAAAAGCGAAAATAGCAATGTTCTGTAACGTGAAGATGGAGGCGGTGATCAGTGCAGCGGATGCCGAAGACCTATACGCGGTGCCGCTGATGCTTGAACGAGAAGGCATCTGGACTTACATAAGCGAAAAGCTGCAGTTAGACCAGTTGAAGGTAGACCATGCATGGGAGAAAATGGTGGAGCGGAGAAAGTCATGCATGGGCAAGAAATTTTTTATCGCAATAGTGGGGAAGTATGCGGAATTAGAGGATTCATATTTAAGTATAAAAGAAGCGATAAAGCATGCCGCTACGGAGTTGGGGTATAACGCGGATACAAAGTGGATAGAAGCAGAGGATTTAGAAGAAGAAAAAGAGGTGGGCTCGTTTTTTGATGATGTTCAGGGAATACTTATTCCGGGAGGATTTGGTGTTCGCGGTGCGGAAGGAAAAATAAAAGCGATAGAATATGCGAGGGTAAATAAGATTCCGTTTCTTGGGCTTTGTTTTGGATTTCAATTAGCCGTGGTAGAGGTAGCGAGGAACGTCGCAAAATTAGAGGATGCGAATAGCGCTGAACTCAGTGAAACATCTCACCCTGTGATAGACCTGTTAGAAGAGCAGAAAGAAGTGGTTGAAAAGGGAGGGACAATGAGATTGGGCGATTACGAGGTGTTCGTAAGGGGCGATACGTTAGCGAAGAAGGTGTATGGGAAAAAGAAGATAGTGGAGCGGCACAGGCATCGCTACGAGGTAAATCCTGCTTTTATAGACCAGATAGAAAGAGAAGGGGTGGTGTTCTCTGGCACGGACAGAAGTGGCACGAGGATGGAGATACTGGAGATTTCTCAGGATAAGCACCCTTTTTTCCTTGCCACGCAGTTTCATCCGGAATTCCGGTCGAGACCAAATAGACCTTCACCACCGTTCAAGGCGTTTTTGGAAGCGTGCATAAAACATCCGCCCGAAAAATAACCACCAGATTACACAGATTAACACAGACAGCCGATAAAAATCAACAATGTTAAACTTAAATAAATCTGTATCCGCATAAATCAGTGTAAATCTGCGTCTTAAATAGAAGAAAGTTATACCTTATGTACGATGAAAACGGCAGTTTCTAAAATCAGTAAAAAGAATTTTATAGGTGCTAAGGACGATTTAAAGCTTTCATTGAATGCCGTGGAGGTATTGAAAAGAAGATATTTGTTAAAAAACGAACTCGTGGAAGTTATCGAGACACCAGGTCAAATGTTCGAGCGTGTGGCAAAAGCAATAGCACGAGCAGAACTGAATTATGGTAAAAGTAAAGAGGGGGTAAAGGAAATTGAACGCAGATTTTACCAGCTAATGCGTAACTTAGAATTCCTGCCCAACAGTCCTACGTTAATGAATGCGGGAACTGAGCTCGGGCAGCTCGCTGCGTGCTTTGTTTTACCAGTTGAAGACTCGATAGAAGGTATATTTGGGGCTGTTAAGAACATGGCTTTGATTCACAAAAGCGGTGGCGGAACAGGTTTCTCTTTCTCACGCTTAAGACCAAAAAAAGACGTAGTAAAATCAACAGGAGGAGTTGCCTCAGGTCCCGTCTCGTTCATGCGTGTTTTTGACGTTGCCACGGATGTAATCAAGCAAGGAGGCAAACGAAGAGGTGCGAACATGGGCATATTGAACGCCGACCATCCGGACATTCTGGAATTTATAAGAGCGAAAGAACGAGGAGAATTTGCCAATTTCAATACCTCCGTAGCTGTTACTGATGAGTTCATGCATGCAGTGGAAAGAAATGATGAATACGGGCTCGTAAATCCGAGGACAAAAGGAGAAGTGAGGAAAATAAAAGCTCGTGAAGTTTTTAACGAAATCGTAACCTACGCATGGAAAACCGGAGACCCTGGAATCGTTTTTATGGATGAGATAAACCGGCGTAATCCTATTCCTGCGATTGGAAAGATAGAGGCGACAAATCCGTGCGTAACTGCTGATACATGGGTAATGACTGCTGAGGGTCCTCGGCAGATAGAGGAATTAATTGGCAAAAAGTTTGTTGCAATTGTAAATGGCGAGGAATGGGAAAGTTCAGAAGAAGGATTTTTTGAAACTGGAGTGAAACAAGTTTACAGATTGAAGACAGCAGAAGGATTTGAGTTGCGTCTGACAGCGGACCACTTAGTTATGAAAGTGGAGAGAATAACAAGATATAGAGTTGTGACGCAATGGAGCAATGCAGGAGATTTAAAGCCTAGCGATAAAATCAAAATGAATCGAGAACGATTTGTAGCAACTGTAAAGGAAGTAGTTCCGGATGGTATAGAAAAGGTTTATGATGTTCAAATTCCGGGAATAAATGCTTTTGACGCCAACGGTTTTATTGTGCACAATTGCGGCGAACAGCCCCTCCTACCTTATGATTCCTGCAATTTAGGCTCAATAAACGTTTCAAAATTTGTCGAAAACGGTGACGGTGAAATAGACTGGGAAAGGCTTAGAGAAGTGATTTGGATTTCTGTGAGGTTCTTAGATGACGTCATAGAGGTGAACAGGTATCCGCTGCCGGAGATAGAAAAGATGACAAGGGCGAACAGAAAGACAGGGCTTGGAATAATGGGATTTGCGGAACTGTTAATCAAGCTTGGGATAGCGTATGATTCAAAGGATGCGCTTTCGATAGGTGAAAAGCTAATGCAATTCATTACAAATGAGGCTCGGCAGTGTTCAACAGAGCTCGGGCTTGAAAGGGGGTCTTTTCCTAACTTCAAACTCAGCGTTTGGAACTCTAAATACGAAGGGATGCGAAATGCCACGGTAACTACCATCGCACCAACGGGAACGATAAGTATAATTGGGGGGTGCTCCAGCGGGATAGAGCCTATATTCGCAGTTGCATTTGTTCGGAATGTGATGGGTGGGATGCTGGAGATAAATAAGCTGTTTGAGGAGATAGCGAAGGAAAGGGGTTTTTACAGTAAAGAATTGATAACCGAGATTGCAAAATGTGGGTCAGTGCAGGATATTGATGGTGTTCCAGGGGATGTTAAAAGGATATTTGTTACTGCACTTGACATCTCGCCGGAATGGCATGTGCGAATGCAAGCGGCATTTCAGAAATACACGGACAATGCTGTCTCGAAAACAGTGAATCTGCCGAGTGATGCAACATGGGGGGATGTAAAGAAGGTATTTTTATTGGCTTATAAACTCAAGTGCAAGGGCATTACCATTTATCGGTATGGGAGTAAAGAGCAAGTTCTGTCGCTGGATATTCCAAAGCTCATGCTTGAAGAGTATGTATGCGCTGATTCGGAATACACGGGCGAGTGCAGGGTATGTTCGGTGTGAAAGTTTTCCTAGGGAAGAAAGGGTCAATTTCGCAAAATATCTGATTATGGGACAAGCTCTTATATCAGGGATATATTTTCAGGAAAATACGCTATGACAAGATTGGGTTATCGTATTTCTCAAAATATCTCTCTAAAGTCCACCTTTTATTGAGCAGATACGAATCCGGGCTAGTGATAAATGTGGTGGATGGTGATCACTTGGTTAATCTTAACCAATTGCTTTTGAAAGAGGGATATGCAGAAGCAAAGGATTATCCTACTGAGTTCAATCCTGATGTTTGGGTAGGAAGCCCATTGGAATATATCGCTTTAACACTTTCGCCTACCCCCTTTTATACGCCTTCACCACTGACACCAACTCCCACACCAATACCAATACCCGGTTTTGAATTTTTGTTCGCTATGATTGGCATGTTGGCTGCAATGTATTTAATCAAGCGAAAAGGATAGGGTTTATTATTGCGTGAAGTGTAAATTATTTACGATATAAAATGGATAAAAACATCATAGATGGCAACATAGTTTCTCTAAGATAGGATGGATTTACAATAGGTTCGGAGAAAGACACGAGCCATCTAAGGATAAAAAAGCGATTTCTCTATGTGTGGTATCTCATCTCTATTTGGATATGTTCAACGGGGTTTTACCGGCATTTACATTCTCTCCATATTTCACTATGAACGTTCCAGTAGAAGAAATGAGGGTGTTTACAGAGAACTATAAAACTCTTATAAAGAAGTGGTGCGAAAGAGTTTAATCATTTTTTCATTATTAGATTCCCGCTATAAAATTAGAATGATAGAAATATGAACACCCGCAAACTTGCATACACTCTTGCAGTCGTCATGTTAAACTATGATGTGCTTTCAATCAACCTTCATAGCCTCAAAGCTATATGGACAGTTTGTGGATTTAAGTCCCTTTTAAAGAAAAAATCTTCTTGCCCTTTTTATACGGGATTTTGTTTAATATCTATCTAAAATTAGCTTACCGCCAACACCAACGTTCTCAGGTAGGTTTTCTTTTATTAACACTACATACGCCTCTCTTGGGATTTTGTAAGCTTTTTCAAGAGCATCCGTAATTTCCTTGACTAACACCCTTTTTATTTCTACATCTTCAATTTTTGGTCCGTCTATTGTTACATTTGGCATTTTAGCATACCTTCTATGTTTTTAGATTTTACACAGGGGGAGATAAATCCTCGTTTGATGCGTATGCACAGAAGAAATATTTTCCATTCCCGGTGTAATGTTTCAACATGACGACACTTAAGCTTTTCGGTTTTTTCGCCCACTCACGTTTGACAATAGCTATTCCATTAGTTCCGAGTTCAAAAATGTTTATTATCCAAGAGATAGCATCAGCATTAATCGCAGGGGTTATAGGGGTTATGGTGGATTGAAAAAACTCCGCCTTCCGCACCTCTGCTCCGCAAATTGCACTATTTTAACCATACCTTAAAAGGGATCACATCTTTACCTAAGACATAGGGTATATAAGAAACTTCCGCAATTAATATTTTAGCAACAATGAACAAAAAGCAGGGGATATTAATTGGAATCACAATGGTGCTTCTCTTCTCAGGGATAGCGATAGCAACTTCATCCACTTCTTCAGTAGATAGGAAAAATGTTAGAAGATAAGCCAGAAGAGGCCAAGATGATAAAAGAGAGGTTCAATAAAATATCTAAAACTTTTGACGGCTACGAAAGAGCATTTGAGGGCAGACTGTATAGGGAGTTGGAGTGGGAAAGATTATTGAAAGCCTACCTCCCTGAAGATAAAGATGCAAGGATTTTAGATGCAGGAGGGGGGACAGGCAGGATGACTCTCTCTTTAGCGAGACTGGGATATCAGGTAACGCTGTGCGATCTATCACCGGGTATGCTGGCAGTAGCAAAGGAAAAATTGGAAAGAGAGGGACTTTTAAAAAGAGTAGAAATCAAAGAGGCAGAGATAGAATCTTTGCCATTTCTCAATGAGACTTTCGACTTCGTAATATGCTTTCACGGTGCTTTTAGGACCACACAGGTAGCCAAAGAACTTACAAGGGTAATGAAAAGAGGGGGGAAGATTATCGTAAATGTACTCAGCAGGTACGGGGTTGCGGTGCGTGAACTCAATAAAAATCCCGAAGCAACACTCAAATTGCTTAAATCGAAATCAAATTATGCATACGATTCCCATGGGGACTGGATGAGGATATTTAGCCCGGAGGAGCTTAAAGGATTGTTTGAGGAAAACGGCATAGAGGTTATGAAAATTTACGGCAGTTTTTATGAGTTACTTCCCTTAGAACTCTTAGAAAGGCAGGGGTGGAACGATAAACTTTTGTCTCAAATTGTAGAGATATTGATGTGTTTGAGAGAGGAGCCCTCAGTTGTTGGAATGGCAGGAGAGTTGATCTTGGTGGGAAAGAGAAGGTAGAAGGATGTAAGAAATGATAGATACTACGTATTGAGAGTCTAAAGACATACGAAGGAAAATAAAAACCGTTGATTCGATTCTTTTCCAAATAATATAAGAGCGAAAAAAAATCAGCTATTTTTAACCTCTATGTTGCTTTAACGCCTACACCTTCTCCCGTCTATACACCTTCACCAATGCTTGGCTTTGAATTATTGTTCGCTATAATTGGTATATTGGCTGCAATGTGTTTTATTACGCGAAGGAGGTAAGATAACGTTGTGCGTGTTTGCGAAGTGCCGAAGGCATTTAGCGAAGCATCGGAAACGCACTGTTAGCTGAAATGGACCATGAGAATATTTCAATCTTATCTTATTCCCCTCTAAATCGTGTAGCATATATTCTCCTGGGGAAGTCGCCTTGTGCATACTCGACGTTCTTTTCTCCTTTCACAAGAGCCTCATCCGCATACGCCTCTATCACTTCACTTACAAACAGGTTTTTATCTCCTGTTTCTATCTCTTGCCTAACTTTACATTCCATAAAAGCGACACACTCATCGATAATAGGCGCTTTTACCTTGCGTGCTGGCTGTGGCGTTAATCCGGTTTCTTTGAATTTATCAACGTGATATCCTGAGTGGAACCCACAATAATAAATCTGCGGTTTGAGCTCTTTTGGAGGCACATTTACAATAAACTCTTGAGTGCTTTCAATTAACGTACATGAATAAGCCCCACTTCCTATAGCACAAGCGATGAGTGGGGGTTCTTTTGATACCGGCATACAGAAGCTGACCGCTATGATATTTGATTTGCTTTCAATGTCCCCGCAGGTTATCAAAAAATGCCTCATCGGCCACAGAAACTCCAGATATTCGATATCACTCTTCATTTTTATGTTACCTCAGTTTGGTCCGTTTCAGCTAACTTCGGTATATCCGAATATGGTTCGTATATACACTCCTTTGGATGAACCTCCTATTTCCTTGATTTTCCTTCCTCTCATCCTTTTTGAAACTCCACAAACTCCTTAAATTTATCCTTCGGAATAATAAGCCCTCCCTTTCCTTCTTCGCCTTCATCTCCTATCCTTTCCCCCCGCAAAGCAACGAGTTCTTTTCTTACAGCCCTTCTTCCCAATTCGAATACTTTATTTATCGGCATAAAAATTTTTCTATTTTAGTGCATGCAAAGCCGTCCACGCCGAAGAACGTGCGGCATTCCGCTCCACGCCTCCAACTCCGCTTCCGCAGCACCGCAAAAAAACCAACTGTAAAGAAATCATATCAAGAAACCCCTTTTAAAAAGTGGTTTCTGATGGACTTCCGCAAATTATTTAGGATTAGGATTGGGTGTGTATATTCTTATCATCTGTGTTAATCTGTGTCTATAATTTATTTTCTGTTTTCTTGTGAAAATCTGTGTAATCTTGTGGTTAGCTAAACACGTACGCGTTATATTTTAACGGTCTTCTTCAAGGAGAGGGCGTTTTTTTTCAAAATTCCCCCTAAAGTTTCTTTTCTCCGGGAAACGGGTCTTCGTCGCCATCGAGGCAAGTTCGGTCACAAGAACGAAAACAGCCTGCTTGTGCTCTTCTTTGCTTCGGTACACCTGGAAAGGGGAGATATCCAGCTCGTTATACGCCGTAAAATCACAGTCCAAACCAGTTTCTTCACAATACTCCTTCAACTGCGCTAATAACATATGTAGGTGTACCAGCTCTTCTTTTTTCATGTCTATTTTTCTTTCTTTTACTTTCCCCCCCTCCTTACATAACTCAGCAATATTGATTAATCTGAGCAATATTAAAAGTTAATTTGTCCATGCCCTTCACAATCATACTATAAATATAATTAGTATATAAATTTGTCAGCACTCCTTGACAAGACCGCCAACCACCCCGCCCGCCGATTGCGGCACTCCATTTCGCTACATTACACGCCTTCAACTCCGCGCTCAAGTACGCTGTTCCGCTACCGCTACGCAACTTCGCTTCGCACTCCGCTTACGGCATTCCGCTACGCAAAATGCTACGGTTGCTCCAACTCCGCCTTCCGCAGCCTCCGCAAAATCAATTGCACCTTGCAGAATGCACTTGTAGAAAAAGCTGCGTGGTGGGCTGCGATGTGCTAAGCGGGGTTGGCGCCTGAAGTATAAAAGTTGCACCTAAAGTGTTGGCTTCAAGCTCTTTCTTCTAATTGCTCCGCTATCGCTCCGTTGCTCCGCATCCGTAGCGCCGCAAAATCAATTGCACCTTGCAGAATGCACTTGTAGAAAAAGCTGCGTGGTGGGCTGCGATGTGCTACGCGGGGTTGGCATCTAAAGTATAAAAGTTGCACCCAAAGTCTTGACTCTAAGCCCTTTCTTCTGATTGCTCCACTTTCCATCTTTCTTTAAAAAATAAGAAACAGCACCAGTAGAAAGGAAATAATATTAGCACTGTTTACAGTCGTTCCGAAAGTATCTCCAGTTTTATGATACCATAATTTTATAGCAGCTGATTCAATACGGACCCCGCTGCTGCGAAGTTAAAAGGCATTGAGATAATTAAAAATTGTAGCGATTAACCACCCTACTCCTAATAAATATGTAACTATCCGATCTGCTTGGTGAGGTAGAAATTTAATTAACACCCGAGCTCTTAAACTCTTGGGTAAGGTCTCATTTATTAAAGAAAATGTCACCCCCTTTTTATCAATAAATAAGGCCTTCTGGTTTTTAAATGTTGTAAGCTTAAAATTCTCGTCAGCTTTAATTAGCTGATTCAGTCGCTCTTCAATTTCTCTCACTTGTGTAATCCTGAGTATTGAAAATTGCCAAACATGTTCAATTGTAAGGATTGTGGCAATTGCCAAAGCAAGGCCCACACATGAAATTAAGAATCGGTGCTCAGGGAGAAAAAAAAACCTACTATGAGAGCACCATGAATGGCTAAGAAACCATAAACTCGTGTATAAGTCACAGCTATAGTATTTGTGTATAATTGTACTGCGTTAGCATATTCTTGTAATAATGCTTGTAGCAAGGAATCTTCCTTTTTCTTGTGTTTCTTTATTTTCTTCCTGTTGCTTTTTTCTTCTTCTTGCTTTCTCTTTGCTATTCCTGGTGATAGCGTTAATCCTTTTTCAGTCAAATAGCCACCAATTCCAATTAGGCAAAGGAGAAAGAGAATTTTTATTATAAAGGTATTGTAATCTTTGATTTCACTTAAAACGAAATAGCATGCAGTTATAAATGAAGCTATAAGCATGCCTACACCTAACCAAGTAATAATAATTGACATCGTATCCTCTTCTTTATCAGTCATTTTAAGTACGAAGCCTGCCTGAAATTATTATGCATAAAGGGATATAAAAACTTTTCTATCTTTTAAAACCGAAAGTCCGCAAAAAGTTAGGCTTAGGTGCAAAGCCGGCCATGCCGAAGAACGTGCCGCATTCCATTCCGCTCCACGCACTCCGTTACTCCGCTATCGCTCCGCAAATTGCTACGGCTGCTCCAACTCCGCTGGGAGCAAACCCCACAACTCCGCTACCGCAGCGCCGCAAAATCAAGCAAATTGCACCCGCCAAAAAAGTTGCACGGTGGGCTGCGATGTGCTACGCGAAATGTTAAGCTCAGTTGCAAAGCCTGCCACGCCTTGCCTTGCGAGGATAGGCAGCCTCCGCAAAATCAATTGCGTTCTGCAGAATGCACTTGTAGAAAAAGGTGCATGGTGGGCTGCGATGTGGCATGTGGGTTGAATATATTGCAGCCACTACCCCACCACCCATAGCCAACCAAAATTCAAAGCCCGGAATTGGTAAAGGAGAACGAACAGGAGAAGATTTAATAGCCACATATTCCCAGGGACCCATCCAATCATCAGGGTCAAACTCATTGGGATAATCCCTTTAATCCTTTTCAATTTAAATAAATTATTCAAATATCAGTAGTAGCACCTTGTTATGAAGGCGATTGCGTATAACGTTCCGAGCGTATCCGAAGTCCTGCGAAGCAGGATTTGGGCGAAGGTGCGAAGCACCGAAGCCCGATACGCTCTGTTAGGCGAAGGTGTGATAATTTCTAAACTTTCCATCGTTCTACAGCGAACTTTATAATTTGAGTCTCTCTTTTTTCTATTTGTTCTTTATTCCATTCTTCAAAGTCTGAAAGTTCTTTTTGTATTCTTAAGGTAGAATTCTGATATTCTTTCCGTTTAGTCTCAAAGGATTCATTCCCCCATCTTGCATTCCATGACTTTGAAGCTATAGTCAGATTTCCCAATTTATCTTTACACTGCTCGTGTATTTCTTTCAAATCTTCACTCAGGTTTAGTTTTGAGGTGTCATCAGGCCATATATGCTCAATTTCAAATTTGGGTGTAAGAATATCTTCAAATCTTATATTCAGCAGTTCTCGTGACTGTTCTCTTAAAAATTTCTCATACTCAAAGAATAAATATATTTTATCTCTTCTGGCAATTCTATCATAAAAGTTCTCAACTTTTAGATCCCTTTCAAAGTCTCTATCCTTCTCATAATAACGTATTAATTCACTTAACTCTTTTACTATTTTCTCATATTCCAAATTTTCTCTATGAACTCTATATGCTAAGTCGTATAGTAGATTTATACCAGTATCTGCTCTTCTCCTTCCTATTGCATAAACTCTGAATACAATAGCTTCAATTAGACTCAAGATGTTCTCTATTTTTTCTTTTTCATTTCTAAACCTTATCCAAATTGCAACCAACAAAGGGAAAAAATTAGCTACTCTCTCGAGGGCAAATATTTTCTTTAACGGATTTCCTATTCCGTTTTCCTCTGAATAAGTAATTATTTCCTTTAATGTGAAAAAGGCTTTTTTCAAATCTCTATTGTATTCCTGAACATAATCCAAACATTGTTGTTCATCTTCTCTGTATAAGCGTCTAATTTTTTCTTTTAAGCAATCAAGGTATCGAGAGGCTGTATCTTTACGTTTTTCCTCTTTGTTCAATTCATAAAAATTAATGAAATGGTATCTTTGGATATCGTCTTCTTTTATGTCTTTCCCTCGTTTTGCATCTCTAATTTCCTCGAACCATCTAAATATATTGGAAAAACTTTCATTTACTTGATTCAGATAACCTTCTGGTTCTTCAGGGACAGATAGATATATCGCATGCATAAGAAAACTTTTTGTCTTTTCCAAATTGGTTAGCTCCTTTCCTCTATCATTAACAGTCTCAAAGATAAGCACTGCATCGGTATCCTTTTTTACCTCGTATCTTATAATCTCCATATTGTCTATTTTTTGTTTAAACCCCAAAAGAAAATCCCTAAATTTATCAGGAGTGGGGTCTTCTTTAAGCTCTTTAAACTTCTTTCTAAAAAATGATTTAGCTTCTTTTAATCTCCCTTGTGAGGGCGTTAAGATTTCATCTGGATATTCCTCCCCATCCATTATGTATTTTCTGAAAAATTCTTCATCATTTCCTAACAATTCTAATTTGTAAACATTTCTATATTTCAGGTAATCTTCTTTAAGCCTCTCTAACTCTTCCCTTATCTCATCATCGTTGATTCCATTAAGTTGTGATATGATTTCTCTTAAGAGTAATAATATCGTAGCTATTCTTTGCTGCCCATCTATTATTTCGTAAACTTCGAAGGATTTTAGTCCAGATTTTTTAAATCTCTCAGTTTTTTTCAGTAGGAGTGTACCAAAATAATGTTTTTTATCATCTTTTAAATATAATAAATCGTTCCACAAATCATCCCACTGTTTTTCCTCCCAAGAATAATTTCGTTGATATATTGGTATCTGAAAAGTTCTATCTCCAATAACTAAATCTTTGAGGTTAGTAAGTCCTGTATCCATTTTCTACCTCTATATTGTTATAGCACTTTCGCTTAACTTCGGTATATCCGAACATGGTTCGCATATACCCCCTCTGGTGGAACTACAATCATTTTAAAATTATACACCTCTTTTACCTAAGAGCAGAGGGTATACATAAAGGTATCGCAATAAAATTTTGGTGTATCTTGGATTCCTGATATAAAGTTTAATGATTGAAAAATAAACATCCGAAAATTTGCATACTCTCTCGCAGTTGTCCGCCGTTCCACCTAACAGGCTGGTTTTATTTGGCTCTTATGGGATAGTTCTAAGTTCAAAGATGTTTATTATCCAAGAAATAGCATCGGCATTAATTGCAGGGGCTATAGTAGTTATGGCGGATTGGAAAAACTCCGCTTCCGCAGCTCCGTAAAATCAATTGCATTTGCAAATTGCACTTGCCAAAAAATTTGCAGTGGTGTACTGCGATGGCTACGCGGGCTTGCGCCTAAAAACGCCACCCACGCACTAAAGTGCCGGGACATCCACGGAGCCGTTGGTTGGGTATCGGTTTCATTCCCTCTTTCTCAAAAGATATACCACGGCTAATATGCCAGCAATAGCGAAAATTGCCTCGAATCCCGGTGGTGCTGGTGTTGGCGTTATTACTGGCGAAGGTAAAGGGACTGGCATAGTCCACCAGACATGTCCATGACAGTGACCGGGACTGGGTAGTCGTTCCCATGCTTCGTATACGTATTCTTGCGGTGGTAATTTAACGATAATATTGGTAGGGATGCCATCAACTTCACCATCCCACGAAAGTCCTTCTTTGGATTCATCGAAATTATCGTCAATAAAATCCAATCTGAGAGGAACTAAAAGCCATTTAAATGTAGCATAGTATTCACCGTCACTCTCCCTTATCGCACCATGAATATCGCATTTTAAAACAGTCGCTTTTTTCGTTTCGTCAAATTCTACATCTGCACCAACGGCATATTCTCCTCGTTCATGATATTTCAATATTTTTTCATCGAAGTCATGAATTACTGCATTTTTAAACTCCTCCTTATTCTCCAGAATTGCTGAGAACTCGCTTTCATTCCAGAAAGACTGTTTTTGATAATGGATGATTGTTCCTTCCACTTCTACCGTAATGTAGTTTTCAAGTAATCCGGTTTCAGGTACAACCCCCGGCTGAACAGCCCACAAAGGCGAAACGCCGATACTGATAAGCACGGTACAGACACAAATCGCGGTGAGGGCAATTGCAATTGCGGATTTTAACTTGGACTTATGCGCCTTTTCACTCATTTGTTGTCTCACCTACCTTTGCCATCAATAATCTCTTTGCTTCGATTTAAAAACTTTGCACTTTGCAATTTGAAATTTTCATTTTCCGCTTGAAGAAAACACCCTAAGATTTCTCCACTGCTGTCGAACACATAAACGTCAGCATCGGTTTTTTGTGATAACGTTTCTGCAAGACTGCCGAAGAAGGTCTTCAGGCGTTCATAATCGGTCTTCTTCAGCCGTTCAACGAGCTGCCCGACACTACTGAACTCAAAATCGAAATGTTCACGTGCATCAATCTCTAACATATCGCAAATCTTCGCAGGCATCGTGAATATCACCTTCTTCTCTGCTTTTGAGTGCTTCATCGCATAGAGCACGAAATTACCGGCAATGATGATTCTATTCTCCGGGAAATCGAGCTTTTCGATGGCGAATCTCTTACTTATAGCACCGGTGCTTACTCCGATAACATCCTTTATATCACTTACGAGAAAGTCTATAACGTGCTTATAACCGCCATCAGTATAAGGTTCAATGAAACCCGTAGCGCCAAAAATAGGTATTCCACCCTCTATACCCAGCACTGGAAGGACAGTGTTTTTCGCTATCTCCTCGCCTTCAGGCACGAAAATCTCTATTTCTACACCCCCGGATAGCACTTCCTTCACGTTCGCTTCTATGTTCGTTAAAATGTGCGGGTATATGTCTGGCGCACCAACTTTACCAAGACCGGGTTTTTTTATTATTCCTATGCCTTTCCCTGCTCTTATGAAGAAAACGGGAAAACGCCTCGCCTTTGCACAGATCAGCATTCCTGTGAATGTATCACCTTTGTAATCGCCCGAATCTACTCGAACACAGGCGGTACAATTGGCTTTATCCGAACTCGCTATGTTCATCTCGACTTTTACGCCAACCGGTGTTGTAATCTCCACCTTCTTCACTTCTTTTCCCGCGAACAGAAGAGCAGCAGCCTTTGAAGCAGCAGCGGCACAGGTGCCCGTTGTATACCCTCGCTTGAGAATCTTGCCATCTTCGAGCAGAACCACTCTGCCCTTTCTTATCTGCTCGATTAAGGAATCAATTGAGCCGATATTATTCGTTTCCAGCGCTTTTTTTATGACTTCTTCTGAATATTCCGTTCCTGATACCGGGTCAATCATGATTTTACTTCATTCTTTCATCACGACTTTTATTCTCTTCCCTTTAAGTTTCTCATATATGGATTCGTCAACAGGTATTTCCGCCTCTTTCCCTATGATTTGGACTTTTGTATTAAGTTCCATTTCTTCTGCGAGTTCCAGCAGATTAGATTCCACTTGGATGCCTCCTTTTACTCGATAATGTAGCCCATAGGCAATGTCATCAATTGATTCTACTTCGCCGGAATCCATTTCTACCAGAGGAAGCACTCTCTTTTTCATGTTTTTATTTTCACTTTTTGCGCTTATATAACTTTTTCTCCTTCTCCGCTGCATCCCTTGCTGACTTGACAATATATCTATTATAACGTTTGGAATACTTTAAAGCAATGAATAGGTATCTTTCTCCGGTGTTACCTATGCAGTAAAGATAAGGGACATTCATGTGCCTTTCTCTCCATAAATAAACATTTCTGTCTTTTAGTGCCTGTTCTACTTCCTTCGCCCTTACCCTATGTCTCGCTATATGCCCGATGGAAGACCATGTCCAGTGAATTACAATTTTCATGATTTTTGAAAAAAAAAACTTTTGCAAGTAAAAATTTTATCGGTTGCCAAGTTCCACAAGCTCATTGATAATCGCCACTGCCGAAGGAGTTCCACCCCTTGGTCCTCGTATCACAATGCAAGGAATGTCCATAGACAATATCTTCTCCTTCATCTCCGCTGCATTGACGAACCCCACAGGAGTAGCGACGATAAGAGCGGGCTTTACGCCTGCGTCTCCTTCCTCGACAAGCGCACAAATCTCCTGACATGCCGAAGGTGCGTTTCCAATAACCACGACGTTACCCTGGATAAGTCCCTTTTCCTTTGCGAGCAGGATTCCCGCAGCAGTTCTCGTGAGCCCTTCCCTTTTCGCTATCTCCATTGATTTTGGTGCATTCACAAAGCACTTCACCTTCTCCCTGTATTTTTTGTTAATACCCGCTTTCACCATTTCAATGTCAGTAATGATTGTTTTACCCTCTTTTATGCACCGTATCCCCGTCTCAACCGGCTGATGATTAAATACAAGCAAGTCAAGAAACGAAGGGTCGGCATTGGCAAAAACCACGCGTCCCGCCACTCGTTTTTCGGTGTCGCTTAACGAACCCGGGTATTTTGACACAATATCTCGTACAATTGCCTTGCTCTTCTCCCATACCCTGTTTCCCGCATCTACATAACCCCCCGCTGCTATATCGTCAGCATTCCCGTTTCCTGTCTCATAATCGTATTTCGTCTCATATCCTCTGCGTGTAACCATTCGGGCACCAAGATTTTTTGTTCCCGAGCAGCCAATAATAATGGTCGTTGACATATCTATACGGTGATAGAACGCAGACAAGTCTTCTAAACGGGTAATCTCGATTTCGCATCCTTCTCGTTCTGCATTTCTCACGATGCCAACTATTGTTTTCCTGTCACGGAACTGCATAAAAATCTCGTGTGTCTTCTCTAATTGCACCGTTCTGTTTTTGCTTTTGGGGTTATACACGACCACCGCGATGTCCATTTTTGCTAATCCTTCCAGCTTCCTCTCTATCTCACTCCAGGGTACCAACAAATCGCTCAAACTGACAACTGCGAAATCATTTGAGATGGGTGCACCGAGTAATGCGGCGGATGCTGATGCTGCAGTTATACCGGGGACTATCTCCAATTTGGTGTCTGAATCCACAGCAACCTCGATTGCCAGCCCCGCCATGCCATAGATGCCCGCGTCGCCTCCAGAAACAAGAACGACGTCTTTATACTGCCCCAGCTCGACTGCTTTCTTTGCTCGTTCTACCTCAGTCCCCATCCTGCCTATTACCACCTCTGCACTCGCGGGAATAATGTCCTTTATCAGCTCGATGTACCGTACATTGCCCATAATGACGTCCGCACATGAAATCCGTGCTCTCGCCCTTTCAGTCATCAAATCCACAGAACCCGGTCCGATACCCACTACCGATAACATGTTTTTAGTAAAGGTTTTTACGAAGTTAAAAAGAATAATTTTTTATAATCGGACGCAGATGAACGCGGATAATCATGATTTTAATTCAATTTTGGCACTAAACCAGAAGTTAAACGTAAGGCATTTGATAATTTGAGGAAATAGTTAGTTTTCTGCGTAAATCTGCGTAAATCTGCGTCCTAAATAGGTAGAAGCTATATCTTATATACAACAAAAAAGTTTTAGGACACCACCGCCAGCGTTATTTTTCTATCAAACGATTTCCTCTTCACCGTTTTGTATCCGCCATTATTCCTCCTCGCACATAGGATAGCACAGGGTTCTGCGACGCCCTTTATGTTAAACGCATCCATTGCTGCACTTTTCGACTGCACGTCCACCACACTATTTATTTCATCGGGTGAAAAGGAAAACAGAGGCTTCTTGAGCAGCGAGGAAACCTTTTCTAACTGCTCTGTTTTTCTGAAGTCCACTGTGCATAAACCTTTAACTTCTCTTAGTTCTATTCCCAACTCGTCTAAGAAGGTATAAATCGCTTTCTCTATCTCTGCCGCTTCCACACCGAGATGAAATCCGATTCCTATGTAAACTCCCCTGCTCTTCATTTTTCCCTTTTATTATGCGCCTCGCAGAATCCTTAATGACGAGGATTAATGCATTATATTTTAATTGAATGTTTTGCCAAAAAAACCTAAGCAATGATTGAAACAGTCTTAAAACTCGGGGGGTCTCTGCGCTCTTGGCGGTGATAAATTACTTGATTTTTAGACTGTGCCTCATTTAACAGGAATAACCATCTCCTTCTCAGAATATTCATCAATCAAATCCATTTCCAGATTTAACAAGTCTTTTACCAAGCTATTCTTCTCATTTACTCGATATAACTTTTCCCCTTCTTTTCTTACTACAATTAACCTATACCCCTCCATCCTATCCAGTATTTTAGAAAGCGTGCTCCAATCGATCTCTGACCCTTTCGCAATCTCTGCTTCCGTGTAGTCGTAGCCAATATTCTCTATTAAAAAGTCTATCATCCTAATAAAGGGCGTATCGCCAAAAAAATCCACTAATACCGATTTTTCCTCAAACATGATTATAGGTATATAACTAAATTATATAAATGTGCATGAAACTTGCAACTGTGAATCGAAAGAGATTGGAAGCAGAGATATTGAGAAAATTAAACAGAAAATTAGAGAGTTTTTTACGGAGGAATATCTGAGATGATGTGGGAGAGGGCTATTCTAAAGTTGTTATTACTGGCTGTGCCGATATTCCTGCTGCAATGAGTTCTGCGAATTTATTCGCTCCTCTATGCCCGTTCAGCACAGGTATAACCCATTTACCATTTTCGTCTATGCACACCACCCAGGGGTCTTCGGTCTTCTTCTTCGGTTCTATTGCCCTCACCACCACACCCATAGGGAGAATGGCAACAATATTCTTCTTCTGCTTGAAACTTTCCTTTATGGCACGGTAAACGCTTTTTACTTTCTTCGCTCCTTCGCAAGAAATCAGTTCGGAGCATATCAGCTCTGCATCGAATCCTTCGGCTAACAGCACACGTTTCACCTTTTCGGCAATTGCAACGGATTCCTGTGCAAGTGAGAAAATAGCAATCATTGTCTTTTGTTCGACTCTTTCCTATAACCTCATTTTTTTTTGATTGTATCTAAACTATAGCTTTTTTCTATTTAAGATACGGATTTACACGGATTTACACGGCACGGACTTATTTGAGTTTAACATTGTTGATTTGTAACTACTCACCCCTGTGTCAATCCCATAGAACCGACTGAAGGAATAAATGGGGACCCTCTAAACGCATCGTGAATAGCATCGAGGACATGACGCCCGTTCTTCCGCGCTGTAGAGATAT
>JAYEII010000085.1:0-8062 GCA_034660015.1 Methanobacteriota archaeon
CCTGAAGCAAGATTTATGAAGAACAAGAAGGAGCGGATCGAACTGTCATACAACCCGCAAATCACCGTAGATCACGATTCGGGGATAATCGTTGCCAATGACGTTACACAGGATTGCACTGCGAAGCGTTTTTGATTAAACTTTTCTAAAAAGTTTATTGGTAACATAAAGCAAAATCTAAAGTTCCGTGAGTTTCTGACACGTGGAATAGAGAAGGTCAGGGTAGAGCATAATCTGGTATGCACAGCACACAATTTGAAGATAATGTGGGGTAAGTTGGCTGGAAAAGTGGATGTTTTATCTAAAATTGATGATTTTGTCGCCAATTTTGTGTCTGCGGTAACAACTTCGATATTTAGGTTTTCGTTCTTGTTATCGCGTGGAGTGTCTTAATTTTTACTTTACGGTTGATTTATTTTGCAGGATATATGATATATCCTAAAGTGTGTTTGGAATCATTTATACTACTGTGGTGTGATAATTAGATTGTGGGACAGCCTCTCACTTCAACAAAACCACATTTCCCGTTCCTCTCCTCCTTCGCTCTGCTAATCCTTTGCTTTCAAGCAAATCCAGCGACCTGCTGACATTTGCCTTTGGCAATCCGGTTTTCTCCACTATTTCACTTTGTTCGATAATTCCATCCGACTCGAGAATCGTTTCGTATATCTTGCGTTCGTCATCCTTCAAAGTTTTTGATAACTCATCCCATCTCTTTTTCCTTTCCTCCAGTATCACTCTTCCAGCATCTTCCGCAGTAGCAGGTTTTTCTGCTGGAACTGGAACGGAGAACAATAGATATGCTCCACTGATGCCAAGCACAAGAGAAGCGATGACAAGAATGACCACGTCAGTATATGTAAAGAATCCCGGAATTTGCTTCGTTACAACATTATTCCCATTCACGAATATTTGTATTGGCGTGGGATTCAACAGTTTTATTCCAAGAACAAATACCGAAGTGACAAATAATGCCGCCACGAATGCTATTTTCCCATGAATATTTTCTGTTTTCATTACCTTCTCCCGTACTTCCTGAACATAAAAGCCAAAGCCAGTATCACTATAACGATGATCACCACGCCGTAGAGGGCTACATTAGACGATTCCTCGACGATTATTCTAAAATCCTCTTCCTCCTCCAGTTGGTCGCTTTTAATCTTCACCGTCACCTTGTAATCGCTGGGCGTAATATCACCGGGAGGCGTTATTTTCATCGTAAATGTCTCGCTCTCACCAGGGTTCAAACTTGTCACCTCTTTTGGATTTATCGTTGCAGTCCAACCCTCTGGAGCGCTTATCTCGGGTTTTATATTCGTTATCGTACCGCCCTTACCAGCATTTGAAGCGGTCAGCTCGATAGAAGCCCTTTCACCCCTTTTTACCTCGTAGCTAAGCTTGCGGGAATACAACCTCATTTTATAGCTCCCCCGGACTTTTAACGTAAGCTCGAGCTCATACTGCCCCGTAGAAGATTGGACTAAGCTTGTAAAGTTATATTCTCCTGTCTCCACATCGTACGGGGGAACAAACTCCAGATACAGCGTTTTCTCTTCTCCTGAGCCGACGAAGAGCTCAGAAATGTCTTCTTTTCCCTCCTCCGTCTCCTTATACCTGCAATACCAATCTTCAGATAATCCTTCAATGTCTAATCCATACGTATCGTCCGCCTTACCGCTATTTTTTATCTTTAGTTGGTACAATGGATTTTCTCCAACCATCGCGGTCTTAGAAGGCGATTTGCTCGAAACTTCCGCAAAAAATTCTTTTTGCTCCAATGAAATGATGCCCATGTCTGTCGTTCCACCTATCCTTATCTTAAAATCCTCTGTTTCCTTTGCATGATACCCTTCCTTTACTATCTCAGCCTTATATTCTCCTTTTTCCAACTCCAGTTCTATCTTACCTTCTACGGTTGTCTTTGCATAATCTACAAATTTATTCCCGTTATAAACACTAACCGTAGCACCTTTGATGCTGTCCCCGTCTTTGTCCGTAACAGTCAAAGCAAGCGTCCCCTTCTCTCCTTTATGCGTCTCCGTTATTTTAACGTAAAGTGTAATACGCCCGTCACCAATATGCACATGTATTGGCGATTCTCCAACCTTTGCATCCCCCGGTGTCTCTACGGCGAGTGTTACGGTCTTGGTGCTGCTGCCTTCGGGTAACAATGTCTTATACACTTCCTTATCGTCGTCCTCAAATTTTATGTCCCAATTCTTCGCTTCCCGGTATGCCCACCATCGCAAACTGTAAGTGGTAGTCTTACCATGATTTACGAGCAGCAGCTCAAAAATAGCGGTATCTCCTGCTTCTATCTTCTGAGCCGGGAAATCGCACCTTATCTCCACTCTCTTCTCCACAACCCCCTCCTGCGCTGCCGCTGGAGATAGAAAAAATAGCGGGAGAAAAAATAAAAAGAGAGTAAGGATTGGCACTAATTTCCTCGCTTTTGCTTTTGCTTTTGCTTTCATTTTTTCCATTTTTCACTTTGCATTTTTCACTTTGCATTTTTACCGTATATCCATCCTCATGAATTTTATGTATGCGATAGCAAAGAACACGAGTGGGGAGATTAAGAGCGCTAAGATGTTCTTCCAGACTATTTCGAGTGCCTCTCGAAGGCTCTTTTCTTTACCCTCAGTAGTTGGTGGTCCGTAGTAAACACCATACCGGAGACCTTTAAAATGCGGATTGAGTGTCGCTTCCGTGACTGCGTAAAAATTGTCATTTGGCACGACGACACTGATAGCATCGTGTATTGCCCCTCGCTTCTCCCAGTATGCCATTGATTCCTCCTCGTATCGCTCCCATTCCTCTTCTTCCATTGGTATTTCCTTGACAGGGACAATTTCCATTGACTCATTTTCACTTGCACTCGCTGCCTCTATAATAATACTCCGATGCACACCAGGAAATTCAGGTGGCTCTCCAACCACGCTTTCTGCAACCAGCCCTTCAAATGTCGGCATAAAGAACGAGAGTGCAAAGAGAATAATGAGTGCATAAATGAGTGCCCTCCCGCTATCTCTTGAAACCGTGGAAGTCATAAGCGCAATCGAGAAATAAGAGAGAAGGAACAGGATCGAAACAACTCCAAACAATGTAATCCTTGTGAACTCATCGAGGTCAGGCACGATGCTGAATATGAGTAGCATTGCAAACGAAATGATAAGAGCGATGCCTATTGCAAAGACAAGCGCTAAAATCCCTCCCACTGCTTTACCGTTGATTATCTCGTCCCGGAATACCGGACATGAGAGCAGCGATTTTAATGATTTCGTCTCCTTCTCTTTCGATACCAGATCAAATCCCATTGCAATTGCAAGTATTCCTCCGAGCATTGTCATCTGCCGGCTCATCCGTTGAAATACGAGCAATATCGAAGGCTTTTTTGGCATCCATCCTACTGGACCTTCCGCTTCCTTAGTCTGCGATATTTGCTCCTTGTAATCTTCCAGATTCTTGTTATAGTCGTCTATGCCCTGATGCACGGCAATCGCGGAAATAATGAGGAACAGAGCAAGAATAATAATAAATTTCCTGCTCGTTAGATGGTCAATGAACTCCTTCCTTGCTACGTTAAACAGTCCTTTTGCTTCCATTTTTTTCTTTTTACCTCCTGTAAACGGATAAAAATACGTCTTCAAGCGTTGGCTCTTCCATCCTCATCTCTTTTATCCTCACTCCTTTTTCAAATAGGCTGGACGATATGTAATCCCGCAAGTCAGATTTAGCCTCGATAATTACCTTTCTTTTGGTTTCGCTGTATTCTGCACTTATTATATTCCCGTGTTCAATCTCAGGCAATGGCTCTATCGTTTCTACGATGATTCTCTGGTTCTCTGCTCCGACACGACCGAGTTCGCTTTTCAATTCTTCTAACGTCCCTCTTGCAATCAACGTCCCCTTTGAGATAATCCCGATGGTGTTACAGACCTTGCTCACTTCCGACAATATGTGCGAAGAGACAAAGATTGTCTTCCCCTCGTCAGATAGTTGCTTTATCAGCTCACGATACTGAAAAACGCCTTCTGGGTCGAGATTTGCAGTTGGCTCGTCTAAGAATAGCACCTCAGGGTCGTTGAGTAATGCCTTTGCGAGTCCAAGTCGCTGCGTCATCCCCCTTGAATATCCGCCCACTTTCTGGCTTACGCTATCAAGCTGAACCAGTTCAAGCAACTCTTCTATTCGCTTTTTCCTCTCGTTCGCATCCATCGCATAGAATCGAGCGAAGTAATCGAGGTTTTGCTCCGCGGTCATATCGCCATAGAATCCAACGTCCTCTGGCAGGTATCCGATAATCTCCTTTACTTTAAGTGGATTCCTCACTACTTCTATCTCGTTTATGAAGCACTTGCCTTCGCTGGGTTCAATCATTCCCACGAGCATCAGTATTGTCGTGCTCTTTCCCGCTCCGTTCGGGCCTAAAAAACCAAATACGTCACCTTCCGCTATCTCTAAATTCAGGTCATCTACTGCCTTATTTCCATTATATACCTTTGTCAGGTTTTCCGTTCTTATCATTTTATTACATCCTCCTTTTGTGACATCAATTCATGAGCTTCTTTGATGGTCGAAACTTCACGGATTTCGAGGTTCCAGCCCTGTTGTTTCGCGTATTCGGTGAGGTCTATAATGACTGGCTCTATTTTTCTTATTCTAATTCCTCTGTGGGGAATTATCTCTATCCTTGAAAATCCCGCCTTTGATTCCTTATAACGAGGCACTATCTGGTAAGTTACGACCTTCGACTGCCCTTGCGGGACTAAAAATAGGCTCATACCTGCTTCTTCCGCCGCTTCCGCTTTTTCTATTATACCGCCCACTGCTCCTATACTGCCATCAGGTCTGATTTCACCCGTGATTACTACATCGTCTCTGAGATGACGATTTTCAATCGCAGCGATGGCTGCGATGGTCATTGCCGCCCCGGCACTCGGACCGCCAATTATCTCCGCAGGTGCATCAATGCTAAAAAATACATCTACGTTATTGAGTTCGGTTCCGGTCAATCTCGCTGCGACTTCTGCTGCTGTTTCCGCAGAATACTGAAGATCAACCTGTGCATAAGGCTGCACACGGTAAAATACATCTCCATCCCCGGGCTCTATCTCAACGCGTAAATCACTGAGCAAACCGTTACCCTGCGAGTCCACCGCTGCAATCTTTGTCGAAGCCTCACGAATGCCAGCCGAATGTAAATGCAGACCGTTCGCAAGGCTATTTCCTTTCTCTACACCTACATACTCAGCAACTTGTTCAACGCCGAATACACCGAATATCATGCCCGCGGAAAAGGCGAGCATCATTAGAACAACTCCTATACTACCATTCAATTTCTTCATCTTTTTGTTTACATCCTTTGCTTCTTTTTTCGCACCTTTCTACCCCAAAACTCTTTCTTCTACCGATTTCACTGCTTCATTGTCCAAATCTATTGTAACTTTGTAGTATCTTCCTTTCACCTCGAGTGTTAGTATCACCACGCTTTCGTCATGATTTCCTTGCTGTCCGATGCCAACTATCCTGCCTATGGCAGCTACCCGGTAGTCTTCCCTTTCAACCAATTCCTGTACTCTGCTATCTCTTTTAGCGATTTTAAGTAATTTGTTCATTTCTGCTTCACCTTCTGCCTGTTGCTTCTCTAATTTTCTCCTATCTTCAAATCCAAATCTTCTATTCTAACGGAACTTTGTTCTTCTACTGATGTCACTGTTTGGTTCTTCATGTCTACCCATATAGTGTAAACCTTCTCTCCGACTCCGAGTCCTAACGCTACCATATCTGCTGATTCTATCCTGCCCGGTACTCCTCCTACACCTAATACCTGATACTCTTTTCCCTTGATTAATTCCTGCACTCTGCTATCGTTCAGAGCTATCTTTATTGCCTCTTCCTGCACTACTTCTATTTCTTCCGTTAACGGATGACCGAAACCTATCTCTTCTGATTTCTCTATACTTTCGTTTGCTACTATAATCGGTTCACTTGAGCTACTATCTGTTTCAACATCTGTCGCCATCGAGAGCTTTTTGTAGTGGTCAACGCCCATAGCTACGATAGCTACTGCTGTTCCTGATACCAACAGTGCTATTATGCAGGTTATCCATATCTTTTTTGTTTCCATTTTCTTTCCATCCTTCCTGAAAAATAAAAAAGGGAAAAAGGTGCGTTACTTGCACCTTTCTCCAACACAAATTTCCACAGCGTCTGTGCTTACTTCTTCTACTAACTTCACTGCTCCTCCGGTGGCTTCGGTATCGGTATTAGCGGCGATATATGCCTAACTTTCCCTTCTTCCAGGTCAACATTCACATTAAACCATTTGTCAATCTCTGGAAGGTCAATGAATACCGATGCACCGAGTAGTTCACATTCTCCCGTTATCTGTGATAGCATGTGGGCGTTTATCGCCTTAATTTCGTATTCCTTCCCTTCTATTCTCTCCTGCACTCTTGAATCACTTAGCGCTATCTTTTTTGCCCTCGCCTTTTCCTCTTCAGTGAGGTTCTTTTCACATGTTATTATTTCTAATCTCAACTCACTCAGGTTTACTTGTACTGCTCTTGCCATTCCCATTGCTGGTATTTCTCCTACAGTAAAATCAGTCAGGTTTACATTTTCGCACCCCTGCCCGACGCAAATGTGCATTATATCACCAATATCACCACTTTGTTCTTCTATTGATGTCACCGTTTGGTTCTTCATGTCCACCCATATAGTGTAAACCTTCTCTTCGATTCCGAGTCCTAACGCTACCCAATCTGCCGATCCTATCCCGTCTACTGTTCCTACACCGAATACCTGATACTCTTTTCCTTCGATTAATTCCTGCACTCTGCTATCGTTCAGAGCTATCTTCACCGCCTCTTCCTTCACTACTTCCATTTCATTCAGATTATTTTCCCACGGTATCTTAGCCTTGCGTATTTCTGGTACTTCGTTTATCTCGGTTACTTCTTCTTTTGCCAGGTCCACGATTACGCTGCATTCCTTAAATCCCTTCTCCTCTTCGTATTCTTTAAACACTCTTATCTCTACCCTTGCTTTATCTTCTTCGTGAACGAGCTTTATTCCTCTACCTTTACCCTCTTTTTCTATTTCTTCCATCTTCATAACGTCGTAAACGGTGATATGGTAGTTTTCCGCTCCTTCGAGCACTTTCTGGACGGTTTCGTTCCTCTTTGCTATCTCAATCGCCTTGCACCTTTGCTCTTCAGAAAGTTTTGTATACATATCCCCTGCTGTATATGCCCCAACCATCGCTAATCTCGGTTCACTTTCTATCCGTATTTCACCGCTTGAAGCCGAAGACACAATGCTAAACGCTCCTACCTTTGACACATTAAGCGTTTCTATTGCTTCCTCGCCATCCTTGAATACTACTATCTTTGTGGAGTCCCCCTCCGAAATAGCTTTAAGCCGCAGAGGCGTTTCCTCCTGAAATACAGCACCCGCACCAAAAGCAGTTCCCAATCCTGCCAATACCAGCCCTGTTACGAACAGCGCACCCAGCAGTGCCACCCTATTTCTCCTAAAGTTTTTTTCCATTTTCTCTTCTTTTTACCTCCTATTTTTAGAAGTCGCATCAGCGACCCTGTTCAGGGGTTGGTTGGAACACCACAAATAAGAGGCGTAGGAAACTGGTTTCCAACCAGTTGCAACTCTTTGCACAGTCCTTTAGCGCCACTGCCAATCCGTCTCATCGCGACCTTTTTAAAAAGGAATGTTTATTGTTGTTTTAAAAGTTTTTAAGCGCATATAAATCGGAATTGCCCTTTTAAGTATGCCGACTCACCTTCGTCTTCGTTTATGCCCTCCATCGCCTTTAAAGTGGGAGAGAGGGAGGGGATAAGAAAACAGAAAATAAATTATAGACGCAGATTAACACAGATGATAAGAATCAACACGGTTAAACTAAAATAAATCTGCGTAAATCAGTGTAAATCTGTGTCTTAAATAAATAGAATGAAGTTGTACTTCATATTTATTCTAGTATACAATAAGAAATGCACGAAAAAAATGAAAGTTCCAATTCCGATTTCGATGAGCTGCTTGA
>JAYEII010000086.1:0-8021 GCA_034660015.1 Methanobacteriota archaeon
TAAAAGCTTTTCGGTTTTTTCTTAAAAAGAAAAAAGCGAGGTGCAAATTTTCAATTCCTCTTAAACCTGATCTAACCCCAAACCAATGCCAACTGTTGCCGGGCACTATCTATGTTTTTATTTTTGTGCCGTGCATTAAAAATGTAACACTTTTATTTTCAAAGGTTTCATTCTTTGCTTTTGCTTTTCTTCCCAAACTTCTCTCCAGTTCAGTTCCTTTCTCATCTTATCACCCCATCATTTTTAGCAGCCTTAACACATTCTATACCCTTCTCCGTCATCATATACGTCATCACCTTTACACTCTCCTGTGCAGGTACACTGCATGTCTTACTCATTGGACATCCCCCACACCCACATCCTTGACCCTTTTCCGAATTGATTTCTCTGAGATAACCTGCACGAACCATGAACTCTATCCTCGCCATTAGCACGGATTTTCTCATACCCAACTCCGTAGCAAGCACATCTAAGGTGCCGCATTTATCTATCCTGCATAAAATTTTCTCGGTTGAAGTCATTTTATTCCTTTGCATTGCTGACTGAGCTATTTCTCGATAAAAAATAAAAAAGGGAAAAAAGAAGGGTGTTAGGGATTTTCCCTCCCTCAATTGCACATCTCAACGTGCTTTTTTCCTACTGTACACCAGAGCCAGCAGCGAAATCAGCCCTATTACCAGTATCGAAAAGAATATCGCTCCTCCCATAACGTCCGGCTCTTCTTCCTCCGGTTCTTCAATACCCTCAAAAAGCTCCCAGTCTGGCGAGGTCAAAAATTTATCCCTCGTGTCTTCCCACTCTGACTTGAATAGTGCTTTTTCTTCACTCGTTGCATTCCCCGGGATACCAAACTTCACTTTTTTCCTTAGTTCGAAGTAGCCTTTAGGGAACACACCCTCTTTCACTGCGACTTCGAAACATTCACCAGTGGATTTTCGACAGACATCAAACCTGAAATTATCCCTGCTATTGCCCTTTGATGCCTTCTTCAAGTTCTTTTTGCTCATGTTTGACATCTCGGTTCCATCAGGCAGAATTATTTTGTATTCTCCTTTCGTTTTCGTTTCTATTCTCGTTCCCGTCCCGGTTATGTATTGAAAACAATCCCTGGAGCCGGGTGTGGGAAGTCTGCTGACTATCTTGATATCGTCTCTCGCAGGTATCTCCTCGCCCCATATTTCCGACATGCCCAGTTGTGTTGCCCTGAATGCGCAACCACCACATATACATATTCCTCCATGATATTCCCCTATGTCGTCTATTGATGTGTCAACCAGTGTATCACCGTCGTAAACTGAAATAGGCACTAACTCGAACTCAGGTAGCGGTTTAGCTCCCGGCATGTGTGCATCAACGGAAATAACTGCTGTGGATGCAGCCATCAAAACCAATGCTGCAATTGCCATTGCTTTTAATGGCGATTTTGATTTTTGCACTTTGCTCTTTTCATTTCTCATTTTTCCGTTTCTCCCTTTTCCTTCAAAATATAATACACGATCACCAGCGAGAACGGCAGCAAAAACATCTCCGGGCAATACGGCGGTGCATAACTTGCTAAAAAGCCTTCTAAGCTGTTAAACCACGTCTCTTCTCCCGGAATAGAACCTGCTATTCTCGCCCATATCGCTATTCCGGCAACTATCCATATCATTATGCTTGCCATTACCGCTTTTGCTAACTGATGTACCTCTGCGAAGTTCTTCACGCTACTTAGATAAAAAAAACCAACAGAGAGGAGAATTATCGCCCTCCACGGCAAGAATATGCCTGACATCTCCATGATTCCCCAGCTCGCTTCTCCCGGCACAGTTGCTATCAGCTCCGCAACTCCAAACGCCAATGCCACTGCACCTAAAACCGCAAAATATATCCGTCCAAAATTCTCTTCCGTTTCGTTCATTTATGCCACCCCCAGCATGATTCCTACTAAATGTATCAAGCCACCGTAAACAAAGACCATCGCTATAAGCGAAGCTAAGCTTCCGAGAAGCTCTTTCCAGTTCTCTTCCTTTATCATCAGTGCGAACGTCGCTAAGCATGGGAAGTAGATACAAAGCAGAATCACGGATGTGAACACCTGAAATGTAGTCATTATCCCTTGTTCCATAAGACCACCGAGCATTCCCACCGCCAGGTCCTTCCTCAGAAAACCTGCTATTAGCGGCGCTACTGTTTCTGATGGCACACCAAACCACCCCATTAGCAACGGACCAAATACAGCCGCCAGCCAATCCATCGCTCCAGTCAGGTACATAAGACCAACAATTAGACATCCTAATAGAACGAAAGGAACCGCAACGAGTAGAAACCCTGATGTCCTTATCCACAGCTTACTCATGATGTTTTTCAACGTTGGCATTTGATAAGGTGGCACGTCCATTATAATCTCTGGCGACTTCCCCGGCACGATTTTGTTAAGGATGAATCCAAAGCCCAGATAACCTATGGCTAAAGTCAAGAAAATCCAGCCCATCAGCTCTGGAACTAAATCTTGCATAATTCCTATTTGCGCGCCACACGGAACGAATATCGCTAACAGTGTCATCATCATGAATCTTTGTTTCCTTGTTTCCAGTGGTCTCGTAGCCGTTACTCCCGGAACATTGCATCCTAAGGAAAGGAAAGTGGGCACAATCGCATAGCCGTGCAGACCTATTTTGTGCAATACCGTATCAACGAGAACCGCCAGTCTTGGCAAATAGCCTATATCCTCCAGGATTGCAAACACCAGATAAAACGCCAGTATTGCCCACAGGACTACGCCAAAAACAATGAACAGCCCGCTGGTAAGCATACCAAAAGCCTCAAAGCAATTGTCCGAGGCTACAAGCACCCCTTCTTCAAGATGCCCCGCATCTACCATGAGTGCATAGAACGGGTTTCCTAACCCACCGGGAAAAACTGACTGTAACCACGGCAGCCAGTGCTCATCGAAAAGCCTGACCATGAAGCCGTCTGTAAACAGCGTCCCTGCAAATTCACAGAAAAAAGCCCAAAAACCGTATATAACCGCAATTGCTACTGGTATTCCCGTCAGCGGCTTAACAGTGAGCTCCGCAATTGCATCTTTCAATGTATGTTTGCGCGCACCAAACTCCACCGTTTGTTTCGATATCTTCTCTATCAAATTCCATCGCTCATCCACTGACAGCGGCACTTTCAACACCCCCTTCACCCGCACTCGTAGCTACGTTTACACCACTTGCGCTTTCAATGATTTTTTCTATTTTCACAGGTGCCGCTTCTTTTATCTTAGAAACGAGTTCCTTGAATCCTTCTCCACTTATCGCTGTCGTTGGCACCACTGGCACGCCTAAAATCCGCTCCAGTTTCTCCACTTCTATCTTTATATTCTTGTCCTCTGCAACGTCCCACATATTTAACGCTACTACTACAGGATAACCGCGTTCAATGATTTCCAGAGCTAAATAAAGACCCCGCTCTACTTTCGATGCATCGAGCACGCATACAACTACAGAATCTCGGTTCTCCTCAAGCATCTCCACCGCTACTTCTTCTGCTCGGTCCTTAGGCTCTAAGGAAAATGCCCCCGGCACGTCTATTAGCTCGACATCTTCTCCTTCCAAACGCATCCAGCCTTTCATGAAATCCACTGTCGTTCCGGGATAGTTTGACTCCATAACTTTTGCTCCCGTCAGCCGGTTGAAGAAAACGCTTTTCCCCACATTCGGATGCCCCATCAATAAGATTTTCATTTCTCCTCTTCTACCTCCTATTTCTATCACACCTCTACCACTATTTTTCCCGCTACATCTAATCCCAAAGACGTAAACGACTTGTCTACTTCTACCACTACCGGTCCTTTTATGGGCTGCTTTGTCGCCATTCTTATATTCTTACCTTCTCTGATGCCCATACCTGCTACTTGCTTCCTTAAATTCTCCTCTATCTCTTTTACCGTTCCTTCTTCATCAAAATCCATTTCACTCAACTTCTTTTCCATTTTATTCCTTTCACATCCTCCTCACGATAATTTTTTGCGCCATCCCACGACCTATGGATACCGTGTTCCTATCTACCTCTACGGTAACGGGTCCAGAGCATGAAATCACGCGAACAACACTACCTTCAAATAGACCCCGAAGAAACAACTTCTGGCGAATACCACGACCCCCTTCAATTACCATGACTCTGCCCTGTTCACCTGGTTTCAACTGGCTTAACGTTAGCATATCGCTCTCACCCCTGTTCATGGAATTCCCCTTCTCTTCTATCGTGATTCCGCTTAGAGTCTGCTCTTCCATCTCTTTTTAGTTTTGTACTTATTCCACCCAGACCTTTTCTGCGAGCCCGTGTCCGATAGTCACCAACTGTTCACCGATTTTCGCAAGCACGTAGGTTCCCCTCTTTGGAACGGGTGCAGGCATCTCCTTCCTGACCAACGTTATTTCTTTGCCCTCCACTACGCCCATTTGTTCAAATTTTTCCTTAAGAGAGGTTCCACCGATTACCTTGCTTATTTTCGCCTTCTCGCCTTCCCCAAGATAATTAATCTGGATGTTTTTCCCTTCCCGTTCTACCAGCACCTTCGATGCTTGACCTTCGCCCATACTTATCTCTTTGTCGTCTATTTTCAACACCAGGGTGTCGTCAGGGAGATGGCGTAAGAACTCTATTTCCTTCCCTTTTTCTATGCCAAGTTCAGAAAAATTGTCCTCAAAGACTTTTCCGCCTTCAATGGTTTTTACCGTTCCCTTTTCTCCGGCTTCGAGTCTTAAAAGAGGAAGCGCCTCGCCTTCTTTATCCACATACACCTTATCTGCCCAACCACGAGCTATGACGGCTTCTCTTCCTGCTGATTTCAGTGAAATAGGTCCTGCGTGCATGTGCACGGGTTCAGTAGCTACCACCGTAAGCTCAGTTCCTTCCGAAATGCCCAATTCCTCCAGATGCCCTTTTACTTCAAAGCCACCTTCTATTTTCTTTACCGCTACTTTTACCTCAGGTTCTACTTCGCTCAATAGTTTCATTTTTTTATTCACCATCTCTATTATAAAGTTAGGAATATAAAAACCATGCCCTAAAAAGCTTCGGTTTTGCTAAAGAAACCTAAAAAAGTTAGGTTTTGGAGAAAAAACCGATGAATTCCGCTCTCTCCCTTCGGTGCTGTCTGAGAATTCAAATAGGGGCCTCAAGAAAAGGGGTGAAAATCTTCAGATTCCAATCAATATCAATCTCATGATTATTCCAACCGTCAATGAAATGACAATCATCAATCCTGCCGCTTTGAGCATATTCCAGATGCCCAACTCTCGGAGCAAAACAACGAACGTAGCAATACAAGGGAAATACGTGGCTAATATTATGCAGGAAATCGTCAATTGTTGTGGACTCATATCCAAGGGCAATAACATGCCAATCGCTATATCTTTCCTAAGAAATCCCATTATCAACGCGACAATCGCTCCTTCTGGCAAACCAAGCAGAGTCGTGAGAACTGGAGAGAAGACCGTTGAAAGAACGTCGATTACTCCGAATACATACAGCAGGTTCACGATGAAAACTCCTAATATAACGAATGGAACTGCTTCAGCGAGAAATCCATACGCCTTGGTCCATGTCTTTTTTTAGTAAAGTTAAGGGGTCTGGTTTACGGTATGGAGGGACTTCCAGTAACAACTCAGGACTCTCGCCCTTGACGATTTTTTTCAACAATAAGCCTAAAAGAATATAGAGCACTAACAAGGTGCAATAGACGATGATTATCCATTTCATCCCATATCTACCCAAAATTCCAAATATCATTGCAGATTGCGCCATACAAGGAACCGCTATTGCCATGAGCGTTGCAGCTATGAACCGCTGCTTTTCCGTTTCCATTATGCGCGTTGCTAACGCACCTGGAACGTTGCAACCAAAGCCTAATATCGTTGGCACGATCGCCGAGCCGTGCAATCCTAATTTGTGCAAACCTGTATCTACGAGAACGGCGAGTCGTGGCAAATATCCCACATCTTCGAGCAGACTGAGCATGAAATAAAATGTGATTACAAATGGCAGAACCATGTCGAAAGGGACGTATAATCCAGTCGTTAGAAGCCCGAAAGATTGCATGAAATCCAGAGATTCAACGGTGGATTTTCCTATCAATATATCGTGTAGCAGCCCTTCAGGCGAGAATGAATTTACCGCACCTACAATCCACGGTCCATAGTAATTATAGAAAATTGGGTCCATCAGATGTTCAATTATCCAATTGCCTATCACGATTATGAATAGAAACGTCAGGAGTATCGTGAGTATCGCAATGGGGATGCCAGTTACTGGCTTCACCGTGGTATCCGCTATACGCTCCCAGATGGTGTGATGGCGGTGATGCACTACCTGAACTTCCTTGATGATTTCTCCTATTTTCAACCACCTTTCCCCTTCAGACATCGGCTCGATGGTTTTGGATGGCTTTGCATCACCCACCTTAGATGCGAGTTCCTTTATTCCCTCCCCGGTTATTGCACAAGTTGGAACAACAGGCACATCAAGCAACTTTTCCAATTTTTCCACGTCTATATCAATGCCAAGGTGCTTTGTCTCATCCCATAAGTTCAAAGCAACGATAGTGGGCTTTTTCCTACCTATGATTTCCAGTGTCAAGTAAAGATTCCGTTCCAGATGCGTTGCATCCACGACATCTATTACTATATCCCCTTCTTGAAGCATGTACAGAGCCACTTCTTCGGCTTTTGAAGTTGGTTCTAAGGAATAAGTACCGGGAACGTCAATTAACTCGAACTTTTCTCCTCCAATGCGCGTATTTCCCTTTGTAAAATCAACTGTCGTCCCGGGATAATTCGACGAAATCACGTTCACACCAGTCAGGCGGGAAAAAACAACACTCTTACCAACGTTTGGGCAGCCCATTAACGATACTTTTTCATATTTTTTGGATTAAAATGCGTCGTACCATACCTCTCCCAATTGCTATCTGCGTTCCTTCAACGTCTATGACGAAAGGTCCTCTCGCAGGTTGCGCCGCTATTACTGTAACGATTTTTCCTTCCATGAGTCCCATAGTCCTGAGATGACGTTGTATCCCAGCGCCATGTCCTAACGAAATGATTTTCGCCCGTTCACCTGGGAACAGCGTTGTGAGGGGAACCGCTTTTCTATCCGGTTTCATATCGCTTAATAGCTCCATTTTTTTATTTCCCATCTCTATTTAAAAGTTAGGAATACAAAAACCTGCCCTAAAAAGATTCGGTTTTGCTAAAAAAGCCAAAAAAAGTTAGGATTTAAGCTGTGCCCCTATGCCCTTTCCCCATTGGCCTTCGCAGCGAAATTCACCAATCCTCGCTTAAGCGCACTCACGCCGGAACTACGAAGGAAATAGCATGGTTTATCACGCATTTTACATGCCCTTTTAACGAGCAGGCACGCATTGTGGCTGTTTATGTCTATCGGGCAGAACACCACATCGTTCTTGTCCACAATACCTTCTATCGCTTTTTTACCGCCTTCACAGTGCCCACAGTGGTAACAGAAGGGGCAGCCAAAAGATTCTACCATTTGTTTGTAGCACGACTCAAGCGACTCCACACCCCCTATATACGCCACCCTCCTATCCCTAAGCTGAGGCAACTCGTCGGGACTACCACCATCCACCCCTGCCATTGCCATTGTCATTTTCATTCCCTCTCGCATATTGACAACGTTGAAATTGGAAGACGAAATCTTGACTAACGCTGCGTTTTCTCGGTTCAGCCTCTTTCGTTCTTCCCTTAAAAACGCCTGTTCCTTTTTCATCGAATTGACTTGCTCAAGCATTGATTCGCCGCCCGCTTCATCTATTTCACGCCGTAATCTGCCATTTAATCGCCTCTGCTCTTCCAATTCATGAATAATCCTGTTTTTATCCTCTCTGAGTGCTTCTCGCTCAGAAATCAGTTCATCCCTCTTCTGCTCCAACCGTTTATAATTACGCTGAAGCCGGTCATTTGTTTCTAACGCCGTTCTTAGCTCGTTCATTACGTTTTCCACTTTGCCACCGGGCAGCTTACGGGAAA
>JAYEII010000087.1:0-8005 GCA_034660015.1 Methanobacteriota archaeon
ATGTTCCCCTTCCTCCAATTCCACTGGCTCCAACGGCTTAAACGCACCCTTCTCATACACAACCTCAATTGTCTTTTGCATCTTTTATACCACCTTTACCTCTATCTTATTATTGATTCCTGAGTATAAAAAAGTATTGGTTTAGCTCCTTTTTATAACCACAAGATTATTTATAACTTTTTTTTGTTTTTTTCTTTTAGCACAAACCTTTCTTTGAAAAAGAAAGCTTTACCAAAGAAACTTGTATTTTTAGTAAAGGTTTTTGCTTGCAAAAAAGTTTTTTGTAAAAAAGAAAAAGTGTGAGGGTTAATCTTGTGAAATCTCGTGGTTTTTTACATCTGCTATACAAATGCAAAGATCGTCTGTCTGTTGCTATTCTACTCTCTGGCTTTGCAACGGTTGTAAGTGCTGCTCTTTCCTCTTATCTATTCTCAATTGGCAGTTTGGCAGGAATTGCCTTCTTCTATCCCACAATTATAGGGTTAGGGACAATGCTTTTCCTACTTTATAAAAATTATAGTTTGGTTCTTTGGGTGCCCTAAGAATTTATCTCTGCAAATATGCGAACGAAATGCTCGGTTTACATGGATTAAATAGGGATACACTGCCCGCACTCAGGACATTTATTTTCCGTGGTTATGCGATAACTAACCACGTCAAACCCATAGCGCTTGATTAACAGCGCACCGCAACGTGGACAATAAGTGTTCTCATATGGGTGCCCGGGGACATTACCAATATAAACATAATTCAAACCCTCTTCTTTTCCTATTTCCCATGCTCGTTCCAGTATTTCAACAGGCGTTCTTCCTTTATAAAGACCAAATTCAAGCGCCCTGTAAGCCGGATAATACTGTGTTACGTGCCACGGTGTATTTTCCCCGGTGTCTTTCACGATTCTTGAAGCTATGCTCCTCACGCATTTCTCATCATCGTTCACACCCGGTATAATGAGCGTTGTAATTTCAATATGAACTCCCTTTCTCTTCGCTTCCTTTATATTCCTCCATACTTTCTCCACATCGGCACCACAATATTTCCTCACCGCTTCCACACAGCCCTTTACATCCACATTCATCGCATCTAACCCATGCTCCATCAGCAACCTTAGCGCTTCAGCGCTCATGTAGCCGTTCGTTACATAAGTATTATAATAGCCCTCCTTTTTAGCGAGTTCAAAAACATCGAGCGAGTATTCGAGAAGCAAAGTGGGTTCGTTAAAGGATATAGAAGTCCCCTGGCACCCCTTTTCTTTCACAATTCGCACGAGTTTCTCGGGCGAAACATAATTACATCTCGCGGGATTTGGGGCGGATTTGCTAATGTCCCAATTCTGGCACCAGGGGCAGGAGAAATTGCATGAGTAACTTCCTACTGTTAATGCCTTGCTGCCCGGGAAGAAATGGAAAAAAGGTTTCTTCTCTATCGGGTTCGCACTTATGGAGGAAATATCGCCATATTCCAGGGTGTAGAGTTTTCCATCTATATTCATTCGTGTTTTACAGAATCCTAACTTGCCTGCAGCAATTTTGCAGAACCTTTCACAGGTTCCGCATCTCACTTTCTCGGATTCAAGTTGCTCGTACAATAAAGCCTCTTTTATACATGGATTTTCTCGAACCATTTTTTGATTTCTTTGGTAAAGTTAACTTTCTTTTTAAAGAAGGGTTTTACTATCCTTCAGGCGACAGCTATAAATAAATAAAAACGCGATGCACTACATAATCACCGAGAAGGGGACAACGGCGAGAAGAATCGCCTCTATTTTATCGGAGGGTAAAGGTAAACCCAAAAAGATAGGGAGTATCGAGGCGTTTGAGTTCGACGGTAAAACAGTTATGGGTCTGAGCGGGCATGTCATTCGGATGGATTTCCCAGCGGCATATAGCAATTGGAGCAGCATAAATCCTTCCGAGCTGATTGATGCCAAAATAATAGCGGCTGCATTAAAAAAGACCATAGTCAACGCGCTGAAAAAGATAGCAAAAGATGCGGATTCTATAACTGTTGCAACTGATTACGACCGGGAAGGCGAGTTAATCGGCGTTGAAGCTCTCAGCATTATCAAAAAGACAAATCCTGACGTGAAGATAGACCGGATGCGTTATAGTGCGATAACCGAGCCCGACATAAAAGAAAGCTTTGCCGCAAGAAGTGAGGTTGATTACAACCTTGCCGCGTCTGCCGAAGCGAGACAGATAATAGACTTGATCTGGGGTGCATCGCTGACCCGATTCGTTTCTTTATCTGCAAAGCGGTTAGGAGATGAGTTCTTTTCAGTTGGTCGTGTGCAATCGCCCACGCTCGCACTGCTGGTAGAGAAGGAAAAAGAGATAAAAAAATTTGTGTCCCGTAAGTTCTGGGAACTGCATGCGAAATTAAAATCGCCAGCGGGTATTTTCGATGCGACACACAAAAAGCATAAATTTGAGGAAAAGGAAGAAGTAGAAGAGCTAAAAGCGCGAATCGCTGCGGCAGAGGAGGGCTGTGTTCGTGCCGTAAAGACGAAGTTGCGGGATGAGAAGGCACCCACGCCGTTTGATACTACCGGCTTTTTACGCGCTGCGTCTTCTATCGGGTATACGCCAAAACGAACAATGTATATCGCGGAGAGTTTATACCTGCAAGGGCTCATATCGTATCATCGCACGGACAACACCACATATCCCGATACGCTGGATTTGAAGGCGCTGGTGAAGATGTTTGTTGGTACTGAAGAATTCGGTGAGCAAGCCCTCGCGATAAGCAAGAAGAAACGATTAAAGCCAACCGCGGGTAAGAAAAAAACCACCGACCATCCGCCCATACATCCAGTCGGGAAAGCAGCAAAAGAGAAGCTCGGGAAGGACGAGTGGAAGATATACGAACTCGTGGTACGGCGATTTTTGGCTACGCTTTCCGACGCTGCGAAATGGGAAGACACCGAAATGAAGATAGATGCGGGAGGGGAGATATTAGAAGCAAAGGGGAAAGAACTAAAGGAGCCGGGTTTCCTCGCGGTTTATCCATATCAAAAACACGAGGAGTTGATAATACCGAAACTAAAAGAAGGCGACAAAGTGGAAATTGTGCAGGTGGACGTTGTAGAGAAGGAGACAAAACCGCCGAAGAGGATTTCGCAGGCGGGACTGATAAAAAAGATGGACGATTTGGGACTTGGCACGAAGAGCACGCGGCATGAGATAATCGGGAAGCTGTATGACCGTGGGTACGTGCAGGGCAACCCGGCTAAACCAACGGAAAAGGCATTTGCACTTATTGATTCACTGGGGAAATACGCTGCACTGATAACGAAGCCGGAGATGACGAAAACGCTGGAGCAAGAGATGGACGAGATAAGCGAGGGCAAACGTAAGAAGAAGGAAGTTGCGGACGATTCGCGAAATATGCTGAGAGCCGTGTTCGAGGAAATGATGGAGAATCGTGAAGAGATATCAAAATCGCTTAGAGAAGGCATACGAGGTGATAAAATCGTGGGAGCGTGCCCGGAATGCGGTTCTGAGCTTTTATTGTTAAAATCAAAGCGAGGGAAGCGATTCATAGGCTGCAGCAAGTTCCCTGCGTGCAATTTCTCTTTGCCACTGCCAAAAACCGGGCGCGTGGTCGTGACGGCAGATAAATGCGATGAGCACCCGACCATGTTTAAATTAAAAATAATAAAAAAAGGAAATAGACGACCGTGGGATTTCGGGTGCCCTTACTGCAATTTCTTGCGGTGGCAGCAGGAGCAGGCGAAAGGTAAAGAGGATTAATTTATTTACCGCCGAGAACGCGGAGAGCGCTGAGATGACAAAGAAAGAAAGATTGAACCGAATTACGGAGGGTGTTATCGGTGCCGCTATCGAGGTACATCGCGATATGGGACCTGGCCTGCTGGAGTCCGCCTATGAGACATGCCTGGCTTTTGAACTTGTGGAACGCGGCTTGAAGGTAGAGCAGCAGAAGCCGCTGCCCGTAGTCTATCGAGAGGTGAAGCTGGACTGTGGCTACCGTCTGGACCTTCTCGTCGAAGAAGCGGTCATTGTAGAAATCAAGGCCGTTGATCGCCTGGCACCCATTCATAAGGCCCAACTGCTTTCCTACCTGAGACTTTCTGGCTGCAAGGTAGGCTTGCTGATTAACTTCAATGTCAAGGTTCTGAAAGACGGCATTCGCCGGGTGGTAAATGATTTCCTTTAAATTTCACCGCAGAGCACATGGAGAACGCAGAGGCACCAGAAAATAAATAAAAACCACAGAGACGCAGAGACACGGAGGAGGAAAGAATGAAGAATACAAGTGAGAAAATAGATACAAAAATCTCAATTGATAAGTTCTCTGATTCTCGGTGTCTCCATGGTGAACAACGTGATCTATGGCACTACCATGTTTGAAACCGTCCTAAAACTCTGCGTACCCGGCGCTCTCCGCGGTGATAAATCACTATCATTTACGCACTACTACGCTCAGCACATCTCCGTCGGTGAGCACGTGCGAAAGACCCACACGCTGGCCGCCATACTTCACCGACTTGCCCCAGATGCGTGCGTATCGGAAGTTCGTGACGAAATCACGATGAATGGTAGAACAGACATCAGCAACCGTGGAATCCGTTTTCATGACCAGCGGATTGTTCATATCTGGTGACGCACCCTGCGGCTTCATATAGATACGTATGAATTTTAGTTCGTTGTAGACTCTTTCTCTCAGTGCTTCAATGTTTATGCCGACGGCTGCCGAAATCGTCACGGCGTCTGGAAATCGCTCCCTGAGTGTCCGAAGCTGCTCAGAATTTACCAGGTCTATCTTGTTTAGGACCGTGAGTGCACGGATGTATTTGCGGTTTCCAATAACCACGTCAATAAGGTCATCGAGGCTGATGCGTTCGCGTATAAGAACCTCTGCGTTGTGTATTTTGTATTCTGCTAATACCGCTTTGATCATTCTATCATCAAGTTCGAGGTCAACGGTGCTGTTTACGGTAATCCCACCCCTGCTCATTTTATGAATGACCACTTCAGGAGAGTTGGAATTAACTCGAATGCCGGCATCGTATAACTCCTTTGCCAATATATCGTACTGCTGCGGGTGAAAGACATCCACGATGATAAGAATGAGGTCTGCGTTTCGCATCACGGATAGTACCACTTTGCCGCGCCCTCGTCCCGCCGCTGCACCTGCGATAAGCCCTGGAAGATCAAGAATTTGCATCCGTGCACCTTTATAAATGAGCGTGCCGGGAATTACATCGAGCGTGGTGAACTCATAGTCCGCAACCTCAGCAGCGGTGCCCGTAAGGCAGTTGAGCAGCGTGGATTTGCCAACTGATGGAAATCCTACCATCACGACAGTCGCATCACCCGATTTTTTTACTGCATATCCTTCGCCTTTACCCGCGGATTTTGCGGTTGCGCGTTTCTGCATGTCCTCCTTCAGTCTGGCGAGCTTCGCTTTGAGCCGTCCAATGTGATGCATTGTCGCCTTGTTGTAAGATGTTTTCCTTATTTCGTCCTCGATGTTTTTGATGTCCTCTTCGATGGTCATATCATTTAGTTCAGATACCTTCTATGCTCTTTTACGTATCGCTTGAAGAACCATTGAACAAATATGTTATCCTGTTCCTTTGTTTGTGCTCTTTCCAAAGCATTATAGTAACCTGCTCTGTTATCGTAATGAACGTTAAGTAAAGGGAATTTGTGTTTATGTAAAACGAAGTTCATCATTAACCTGCTTATTCTGCCATTGCCGTCTGTGAATGGATGTATTGTCACGAATCGTAAATGAACCAATGCAGCCAGTTCAACAGGATGTAATTTATTTTTGTTTTTGTCATACCATCTGAAAAAATCTCTTAGCAGGGGATAAATTTCGGCAGGGAATGGTGGCCTAAACTTGCTGCCAGCAATTGCTACTTGGTGTTGTCTGATTTTACCCGCAATGTCTGTTTTCGTGCTCTCAAACAACTCTTTGTGCCAGTACAAAATTATCTGCAATGATAAGTCTTTTTTGTAGTCCAGGACATCATAAAATACTTTTTTATGCGCTTCTGCCTCTTTTATGTCATCAAGAGGTTTTGCTTTTGGCGTTACGCTTTTTTCCAGCAAATCGGCTGTTTCCCTTAATGTCAGTTTTGAGCCCTCAATTCTGTTTGTATCATAAGTAAACGTAATAGAAAAAAGTTGAATCTCTTTTTCCCTGGCGGTTTTCGGCATTAATCTTCGCTCTTCAGAATAATTTCTCTTTATCCGGTCAAACGAAGGAAACCATTTCTCCGCATAGATTTCTGAAAGAAGTTCTCTCTTCATATCATCAATGTTTTTTGGTAGCTTTTTACCTAAGTATTTCCCTCTTTTATGTATTTTACCTTTATGTCTGATCGTATGTTCAAGATAGTAATAGGTCTGCTTTCCTATCTGTTTCTTCTTTATACTTACCATGTTCAGTTTATGGATTACCCCTACATATTTATAAATTTTTTTGTTTTATATGAAATGTAGAGATAACCAAAAGAAGCACCATCAAAATAAAGTTTATCACATTCAAACAAAAACGTTTTATCAATATGAAAGTAGTAGTCATGGGCTGTGGATTTGGCGGCGTAGAAGTCGCAAGCAAGCTGCGAAAACGCTCAAAAGAGCTTGATATTTCTATGATTGACCGCCGAACGCGACTTGAATACCAGGCGGCGCATCCAGAAATACTGAGTGGAAAAGTCACGGCAGAGGAAATATCCGGCGATTTAAACAAATTTGCATCAAGAATAAATGCAAAATTCATAAATGATGCGGTCGTAAATATTGATTTCAAAGCGAAGACGGTAAAGACAAAAGAAGAACGAGAGATACCTTACGATTTTCTCGTTATTTCTACCGGTGCAGAACAGACCTTTTTTGGAATACCGGGTGCAGAAGAGCGTTCATACTCTGTTAATACTTTAAAAGGCGCGATAGAAACGAAAACTGCACTTGACAAACTCGATTACTCCAAGAAAATCAGCATTGCTGTTATTGGTGCCGGATTGACCGGGGTAGAAGTTGCCGGTGAATTGGTTGATTACTTCAAGGACAAAAAAGCATCCGCGAAAATATATCTTGTGGAACTCATGTCGAGGGTATTGCCCGCTTTTCCTACTGAGAACGTATCAAACTATGCCGCAAAAATCATTTCTGATAGCGATGTTGAGATATTAACGGATACGGCAGTGCAAGCCCTAAGCGAGCACGAGATAACGTTCACCGACGGCACAGAACTCCCTTATGATATTATTATCTGGACGGCGGGAATAAAACCAAACAGCCTTCTGGAGAAACTCGAACTTCCAAAGGAGAAGGGCTGGCTAAAAGTGGACCCTTATCTTCGTGTGGACGGCATGAAGAACGTATTTGCAGTTGGAGACACGGCGTACTTCGAAAGCGGCGGTATTCGTTCAGGTCAGAATGTGGAGGAGGCGGAGAGACAGGGTAAACTCGCGGCGAAGAACATAATAAGAACAATAAAAGGGAAAAAATTGAAGAGATACCGGGCAAAGAACACGATACAGAACCCCAGAGCTTTTATATCGCTCGGTAACGATAAAGCGGTGATGTATTTCGGTGGGATGATGTTCAAGGTCTTCGCATACCGGGTGAAGAAGTTTGTGGAACGAAGGTATATGCGGAGATTCCGGTAAAGGAAAGAAAGAAGCAGGATGCAAGATACAGGATGCAGGATGCAGGATACAAGATGCAGGATGCAGGATGCAAGTTTAGGGTTGCGTCCTGTATATAAAGTATAACCGTTATTCCTTCTATTTGAGACGCCGATTTACACGGATTTATTCTTTCTTTGTTGAGCTGGGCTAAGCTAAGGGCATTACTCTTTTCATCTGTGTTAATGTCAAGTAGAGCCCATAGCACACCTTTTTTTTTGAGGTAATAGCCCCAAGGTTGCTATGAGCCCCCTCACAGAACCGGACGTGAAGATTTCCCTCATCCGGCTCTTCAGAAGCACATCCTCTACGGGTTCAGGTTGTATAGCGAATGATATA
>JAYEII010000088.1:0-8005 GCA_034660015.1 Methanobacteriota archaeon
TTTTTCTAAAAAGAAAAAGTGTCGTGTAATCTTGTGGTTTTATGGCATTTGAATATTACTGTTCCTCCTTCGGTATATGGCTTTCCAGGGTCAACACACTGCATATACGCATGTTCTTTATCTTCATTGGTAGTCAATCCTAATTTCACAGGGCACCAATCATGCTCCAATATCAAAGCGTAGTGGAGCAATGTCGAAAGTGCATGCGTGCATAACGCATCCGTCTTTTCCAGAACAATCTCCGGGTCGTCTATCACTATTCTATCTCCAATTTTATACACCGGACAGTATCCTCTTATCTCATGAACTGTAATCTCTAACATCTTACCACCTTCTTATTTTTTGATGATATGTCTTTACGTTTTTTCGGCTCTCCCATGAGTCGCCAACTAATCGCCAACCAGTGGCACGTATTTTGTTGATCTGCCCTTCCCCTTAATTTTTAGCAACTCCTTATCAACAAGTTGAAACAACTCCCGTCTCGATGTCTCATCTGATACTCCATTGATTTCTCTATAAATCTGATTATTTATGAACCCTTCCATGAAAGCGTATTTCAAACCCTTCCTTTGTCTATCATTTAACTCAACACCAAGTTTCTCTATTTCTGAGATAACAACGGCTTTCCCACCGGGCCTGAAAATAACCTTCGTCTCTACTTCACTTAGCTCGTATTCTGGTCTTGGAATTCCCCATTCCTCACATAACTCATTGATCATGTAAATTCCAGAACCGTATTTCTCGATAAAGCCAATACCACGCATAATCCTGATTTTTATTATTGGCTCTATTCATTCTCATCATCTTTTTGCACATCTTTTGAACTTTTTCTGTGCAAAGTTAGAATGTATCTGAGTTCTCTTTTTCCCCTGCCAATGCGTGTAACTATACCCTTCTTCACTAGAGTATTTAGATCCTTTGTGGCCGTAGTTCGAGCAATGTTATTAATCTCTCTGTATTCCTTGTTGGTTATAGAACCTTTCTTAGAGGGTGTTTAGAAAGTCTATTCACGATCTAAAAGCTTGATTATTTCGCGCCAGACGTCTTATCATGATATTAACCATCGAGGCATAAATCATCGTTTCACTGGTTTGAGTCAAACTTTCATAATCTTTACTGAGTCGGCGATAGCGTCCGATCCAAGCCAATGTTCGTTCAACTACCCAACGACGAGGCAACACGTGAAATCCTTTGACTTCGTCATTTCGCTTGACAATTTCCAAAATCCATTGGCAGGATTCTTTTGCCCAATTAACCAATTTTCCGGCATATCCTCCATCAGCCCAGATTAACTGCAATCGACAAAAGCTCTGCCTTGCTTTTTGTAATACATTCTTGGCACCATCACGATCCTGGACACTAGCAATGTGAACAACGACCGTCAACAGCAATCCCATTGTATCAACCAGGATGTGCCGCTTGCGTCCGTTGACTTTTTTACCAGCATCATAGCCGCGTTCGCCTTTTGTTTCTGTCGTTTTTACGGATTGGCTATCCAAAATTGCCGCGCTCGGTTGTTCTTCGCGACCCGCAGCAACGCGAAGTCTAGCACGCAGCGTATCATTCATCTGCCTAAAAATCTCACCGTCTCTCCATTGGGCAAAGTAATAATATACAGTTTCCCAGGGAGGAAAATCGTGGGGAAGCATCCGCCACGAACAACCAGCGCGCGGCAAATAAAACATTGCATTGACTATCTCACGCATATCTTGTTCGCGAGGTCTACCGCCAGTTTTCGCTGGCGGGATCAAAGGCTCAATGATTTGCCATTCGGCATCGCTTAAATCGCTGGGATATGATTTTCGTTCCATACCCTCCATATTTATTAAACATAATTACAAATTTCAAAGGAGTTTGGTACTTTTCAAACACCCTCTTAGAAACATAATCTACCGCCTTAATTTGCCTTTCATTTAACCCTAACTTTTCTAAATCTTCTGGATGTAGAGGTTTTTTGAATGTTACAATTAAACTTGTGCCAGTAAATTCAAAACTTGGTTCGGGCAATCCCCATTCCTTGCACCATTGAATTATTTTATTTGTTCCAGTCCCAACCTCTTCAACATATTTAAGCCAGAAGAAATGTTGAATTAATGATAAATTTCTCTGATTCTGTTAGTTGATCGAATAGATTTGTTTGTATGACCTTGAAATGATAGAATTGTTAGGAGCGGTCTTTCTCAAATCCACAATAGAGGTGATCAGGATTTTCATGTTTGTTCTTTCCTTACATTTTATCTTACATTTTATTTTTGTAGAATTTGAAATTTCTGCCTGCATAATTGCACAATAATTGCACAATCAAATTTTTGGTGCATAATAACTTTTATCGGGTAAAGCACCTGTACTTTTTCTATCATTGTAATCGTTTCCTAATCGTTTCCTAATCGTTTCCTAAAACCTTGCAACATATCTGACAGACCTACCCTTACCTGTGGATAATAACAATCCCTTTTCTATCAAGCCAGATAATTCTAAGTATGCTGTCTTCTTTCCTACGTCGTTTAATTCCTGATATGACCTATTTGTTATAAAACCTTTTTCTAAAACATATTGTAACGCTTTTCTCTGTCTTTCATTCAACTCCACACCAAGTTTCTCTATCTCACTTATCACTATTGCTTTCCCCCCGGATCTGAAAATAACCTTCGTTTCTACTTCGCTGAGGTCGTATTCCGGTTTCTGAATTCCCCATTCCTCACATAACTCATTGATCATGTAAATCCCTGAACCATACTTCTCGATAAAACCGACATCATACATAAGCTGACATAAAATTGGATTCACGGGTACGTGTTTAGGTTTTTCCGGCGTAACGCCTTTCGGGAACGAACCCGGACTGATAATTTCAATCCTGTCATCGAAGATTGCGACTCTCGTATCCGCAGGCTCGAAATAATTCCTGTGGATCAACGCGTTGATTATACCTTCTCTTATTGCTTTTATTGGATATTCCAATTTGTCAATCCTCTGGAAACTATATTCTGTTCTGAACCCGAATAGCCTTATATTCTTTCTAACAAAATCCTCTGACAGCTCAACCATTTCCCATAAAGCCCCTGAACAATCCAATCTATCCAGAAAGTCTCTTGTCAATGTTTTACCAGCAAATCTTGCACTTCTTAGTTGGGATTGAAGAACAAATCTTTGGGGATTCTTACCAAAGAACAATATCCCTGCATTGGTTGGTTTTATTTCAGCATTAACCTTCTTTGCTGCACCAACATTCAGTAATAAAGTCCCCACATCCATTTTTTCTGGTTTCTTAACTTTTCTTATTTCCTCTCTCCTTTCCAGATACCACCTCACCTTACATTCATCAATATCATAAAGCGTTGCCTCCTTGCAAACCCTTTCATCCCAGTAAACCTTTGAGGTTTGCAGAGCAAGATTCCTTATCTCTTCATATCCGAGTTTCTGATTTGATTTTCCAACCCGCATAAATGCCCTTCCAAAAGCAAGGACTGGTTTTTGCTTACCTTCCACAACTTCTATAACCATAACCTGTTTATCAGTGATCTCTTCAACATAAATTGATGGATAGGTCATTGGGTCTGTAATCTGCTTTATCCTATTTGCTAAACTTTCAATTGTCTTTTTGCCAATATCCACACCAACAACTTCGCCTTTATCACTTACGCCTATGACTATCATTCCCCCTTTCGTATTTGAAAATGCAGAAACACTCTCCATTATTTTATCGGTTTGAGATAAAGATGGTTTGAATTCTACTGTTTCTGATTCCCCTTTTTCAAGTAGTTTGATGATTTTACTCATTGGGATTTCTCCATTATTACTTCAACAATCCTTTCCCCTGCTTTTCCATCTCCAAATGGATTATTCCAGTTATTATCTCTATTACTCATTTCCTTTGTTTTGCTTAGAATACTTTCTGCATTTGTTCCTGCTAATATATTAGAACCAACATCTAAAGTCTCTGGTCTCTCCGTATTGTCTCTCAAAGTAACACATGGCACGTTTAATATGCAAGCCTCCTCCTGCACACCACCTGAATCCGTCAAAACCAATTTAGCCCTCGCTTCTAACTGAAGAAACGAAAGATAGTCAACAGGTTCAATAAGTTCAACACCATTTGCTTTTAATCCAAAATGATTCATCATCTTCCTCGCCCTCGGATGAATCGGATAAATAACTGGTAAGCAAAACTCATCTGCAAGAAGTTCTAAACCGTTGATAATACCTTCAAATCTCTCTTCAATATCAACATTCTCCTGTCTGTGTGCCGTCACTAAGAAATATTTCTTCGGAGTGAGTTCAAGATCGTTCAAAGGATTGATTCTCTCTTCGCTAATACTTAAATTTTGATACACTGCATCTACAACCGTATTCCCGGTAACAAAGATTTTTTCGGCAGGAATGCCCTCGCCGAGTAAAAGTTGCCTTGATTTTTCTGTCGGTGCAAAGAGATAATCGGAAACATGGTCAGTCAAGACACGATTGATTTCTTCCGGCATATTTCTGTCGTAACTTCTCAGTCCTGCCTCTACATGTCCTGCTTTGATATGGAGTTTAGTTGCAGCTAAAGCCCCGGCTAAAACGGTGTTCGTGTCTCCTTCTACCAAAACAACATCTGGTTCTTCTTTTTGCAAAATTTTCTCTATCCCAATCAGCATCTTTCCAGTTTGCTCTCCATGCAAGCCGGAACCGACATCCAGATTATATCTCGCATCCGGTAATTTTAATTGCTCGAAGAAGACCTTATCCATGTTGTAAGAATAATGTTGTCCTGTGTGTAAAACGAAATAATCTAAATTTAGACGTTCGCATTCCCTTATTACAGGACTCATCTTTATTATTTCCGGTCTTGTGCCTAAAACTATTGCGATTCGTTGCATTATTTATCGTAGATAAAAAATTTTCTTTTGGTAAAGCTTTTCTTTCCAAGAAAAGGTTTGTTGAAAAGAATAATCCTTGTCTTTCGGTTTTGATTTTAATTTTAATGTAGCAATAGCCATTAACGAAGGATAGCCTGCGAACTGCCAGATCAAAAGGAAAGATAGGAAATAGAGCAGGATAATGGTTATGGTCATATTTTCTCGCTTTTCAACACCTCTTTTACAAGTTTATATCCAATTCTCTCATGGCTTCTTTAATCTCTTTAACCGAGATTTCTTCTTTCTTCGCTTTGGCATAAATCGTTAGTAAGTATACCGCACGATCCGATAGGTAGTAAATAACCCTGAAGCCGCCTCTTTTACCTCTTTTCATGTCAGAACTTCTCATTCTGATTTTGTAGATTTTATTACCAAATCCGGGAATCGCATCACCTTCTGAGGGATTCTTTTCCAACGTTTCTAGGAGTGACTTGTAGTCTTCTCCTATTCCCCGGTACTTCTTGCTTAATTTCTTGAGCCTCCGTCTGAAATATTCTACTGCTATTACTTCATAACTCATTTAGTATCTCTCTTGCTGGGTATATTTTCCCTTTTTTAAAATCTTTAAAAGCCTCTATTATATCTTCGGTCACATCCTCTGTATCATAATCATATGCCTCCATCTCCTTATATTTCTCAAACAATCTCATAAGCTCTTCAAATTCCTCAATACTGATTACGACTGCGAACTTTTTACCAGTTCTATCAACAATATATTGTTCATTTAGCTTTGACATTTGTAACCACCCCTTATTTTTTCCTATTCTTTTTTATAATATAAATGCTTTGCACTCCCGCACTCCTTACCAATCTTCTTCACCTTACCGTTCCCAGCCAGAAGATATAGTCCGGGTCTTTCAACCAATACCGTAACGAAGGCGCCCATGCAAACACTCCTTTCTCTTCACCCTGCTGAAGCATCGCAACCGCTTTCTCAAACCCTCTTTTAAATATTCTCATGCCTTTCGTCTCCTTTAGCCTTTCAAGAAGTTCCAAAAGCTTCTCCACCAGCTTTCCATTGACTATGCTTCCACCGTGTTTCGCATACCACATCGCAGCTCTGTATAGTGCTTTATCTAAGAATTTCAGCTTTCTCCAGTTGCCGTTTCTCTGTCCCTTCTTGAAACTCGCAAAAATACCCTTATAGCTTAAGCTTTGCTTTTGCATACTCATCACTTTTATTCAATGCAGTTTTTAACATATAAAAGGTTGGTTTATATCATGTTGCATCTTCTACAACTTGCGCCGCGTTGTCAGCAGAGCCAGAATCCGCTACGATAATCTCGTATTGGCTTTTTGGATAGTCCAACTCAACCAAATTTTCTATTCTTTTTGCAATAACTTTCGCTTCGTTGTACGACACTTTTTCTTTTAAAAAAACACTTTCTTTCTAAAGAAAGAACCTGTGCTAAGAAAGAGTGTAATTCTTTTGGTAAAGCTTTTCTTTCTGCGAAGCGTTTTGATTAAACTTTCCTAAAGTTTGAAAGAAAAGGTTTGTGCTAAAAGAAAACCTTGTTTCTTTGATAAAACTTTCTTGGTAAGAACAGTTTGTTGATATGAATAATCCTTGTCTTTCGGTTTGGATTTTAATTTTAATGCCGCAATAGCCATTAACGAAGGATAGCCTGCGAACTGCCAGATGAGCAAGAATGAAAACAGGTAAAGTAGGATAATGGTTATGTTCATCAAAATCATCCCTCCTCTAACACCAATAATCCCTTCATCAAATTCATTGACCATTTCTTCACACAATCGGAAACTGCCCTCTTTCCCTTTCAACATTCTCCAACGACCACATCCCGAACCCGCTTTCCTATCACAGATTCCAATTTCTCACAAGAATATTACTTGATTACGCATCTCTTCTAGAATCTTAACCTCTACAATTGTTTTTAACCGCCTCACACACCCACCTACACTTACCTTCCGCTGATGAACATAAATTATGCCATAATGTTCCCTATCCAATGCCAGTTTAAGAAAATCTACATCATGGGTAAATATAACTACTCTATTTTTAACTGCGAACTCCAATTGTTCTTCATCGGTCAAACCCAAGTTACCTGCATCTCTCGCAGAGAAGGCATCAGCACCCCTTCTCCTCAGCCCTTCGACAATAGCAACGTTCACACTTTCATCAGCGTAAATTCTGATCATGGAATTCCTTTTTGAGTCCCCTGATAAATTCCTGCTCATCCTTTATTTTCCTGTCAATCTCTTCTCTGTTCTCATAGTAATAGGACAAGACATCGTGTATCTGTTGGAGTGTGAGGTGTGGATGAGCGCTGATTATCTCATCAGGCGAGTGAACCAGATATTCGTACTCGATGACTATATCTACCACACGCGTTCTAGTGCCTTTAATTACAGCACTACCTCCGCTTATTCTTTCATCTTGTATAACATACGGATGGGTTCTTATTTCTTGCATAATAATTATTTTATCTTTTGTATATATAAAATTTGCATCGAGTTAAATCAATACACTCTTCGCATCCCCACTCAAACATCTCCTCTACCTCACCTTATCGTCCCCAGCCAGAATACATAATCCGGTTCTTTTAGCCAATACCTTAACGAAGGCGCCCATGCAAACACACCTTTCTCTTCGCCTCTTTCGAGCATCGCAACCGCTTTCTCAAACCCTCGCTTGAAGATCCTCATACCTTTTGTCTCCTTTAGCCTTTCAACAAGCTCCAAAAGCTTCTCCACTAGCTTTCCATTCACTATGCTTCCACCACGTTTTAGATACCACATCGCTGTCCTGCAAAGTGCCTTGTCTAAGAATTTCGGCTTTCTCCAGTTGCTGTTCCTCAACCCTTTCTTGAAACTTGTAAGAAGTTCTTCATAAGTTATCGCGTTTGTTACCATCTTGAATTACCTTAATCTTTTCGAGTTATATAAAATTTCGCACTCTTCTAATTTTTGTTTCTTTAAGTGTTTAGTTATTATAAACGATATAAATTTCAGGAAAAAGTTCCCAATCCTGTTGGTCGTTGAAGTTCTTAATTCTCCTTTCATTCGTGACCCAACCACCATGTCAGCGTCTCCATTTATAACAGGTTGTAAAAGATCCGGGATCGCCTCCGGGAGATGTTGACCATCCGCAT
>JAYEII010000089.1:0-7544 GCA_034660015.1 Methanobacteriota archaeon
AAACCGAAGGGAGACATACAGATTTAGCAGCGATTCCTTTGTAACCAAAAAGCTTAAAAGGCTTGAACGAGAAAGTAATAAATGGGCGAAAATGAGCGAAGTGCCCGTAGGAGGTGTGACAGCATAAAGAAGTAGGAAATAAAGGCTCTATGTATGCAGCGTACTGATGCCATCCTCTGCTTAGCATGGTTCCGTATCAGGGTTTTTCATGGATGTATAGCTAAGGTAAAAAACCGCGGGATTTCACAAGAAACCTTTTCTTAGAAAGAAAAGCTTTACCAAAAGAACATATTCGTTTTTCTTTTAGCACAGGTTTTCTTTTTGTAAAAAAAAGAAAAAGTGTTGTGTAATCTTGTGGTTATACCAATTTTCACTCCCCCTCGTCAAAATCCGAATACCATTCCGGTCTTTCCGGTGCTTCAGACCCCAACATCTCCCGCCATTTCTCATCCGTAAGCCTCTCATGCAAAGGCTGCTTAAACTCATAATAACTCATCACCGGACCCGCACCAATTATAATCCTCCCATCCGGAACTTTATATGCAACAACAATCAAATCAACATACCCGACACCCTCTTCCAGAACGACCCTACCGGATTTCATATCCGGACCTGCAGTATGAACGTCAGCAACAATTGTCGTCTTCTTTGCTTTTTCATCCACACCCCGAATTACACTGTTTAAACTCTCCCCAAAGTTCTTGATAAAATCGTAGTCCTCCCGTGTCAATTCCTGATTTTCCAATTCCGTATTCGATATACCCACAAGCCGCTCTAATATAGAACACAAACTATTTAGTCGGTACTTTGCAGAATCATCAATTACATTCATCTCATCCAGCCCGGTGGCGGTCATCCGAGTTAAAGCCAGCAGTCGGTTATAAAATTCCGGAACAGGCTCAACGTACCCAACTACCTCCGGTTCCGGCACCGGCATTCCCGTTGTCGCCATACCATAGCTCTGTTTTGCATACAGGATAGTATCATGCCTTAGTTCGGTCCACGAAGCCAGTGCAGTGGTCAACTCCTTATCCTGCCATGCTGCGGTCTGCATAAAAGTCGGGTAACCCGGGTCGAACGTTTTCAATAACGGCTTCAAAGCGTATAACCAGCTCCAATACAAATTCTTATTCCATTCCGCAGCACTGAAACCATTGAATTCTTCCTCGAGCAGATCGAATTGCTCGTTATAACCGACATAATTAGAATCATCAAGTTGCTCCAATAGTTTCTTCGCTCGCTTTGAACCTAAAATAGCCATCACGTCTAAACCTCTCGGCGGGTCACGAGTTGGACCAGCGTTTGGGTCAATTCTTAGCGTAAAAGGTTCTTCTGTTCCTGAATAACACCCAACCTTTGGAAATACCAAGTTCTGAAACATATACGAATCAGGAATGAATCGCTGTCCCATGAATCGGAATCCCATTGTGTTTTCCAGGCATTTATCTGCTTGTTCAGGCGTAAATGGGGGTGGAATTTCGCAATCTCCTGTTCCACCGTATATTTCTGGCGTTCTATATTCAGCCAATTTCGCTTTTAATTTCCCTACATTTTCCTCTGTCAAATCTTTCGGCACGAATTTGCCATTAAATATAGAATCCAAAGCTTCTATGTATTCATAAGGACCTAAATCGTCAGAAAGACCGACATAGAAAGCCGTTACGGAGTAGATTCTATCCCATTTGTCTTTCAGTTCTTGACTTTCTGTAAATTCGGAAGCTATGAGACAGGCACCAATAGTTTGAAGTTTCGCATCCTCCGCCGAAACTAAACAGTCTGGGCAGCCACCTTTCAACAAAAAACTCATCCTCCCATACCACATAAACGCCTTAAAATAGTTCTTCAGCTTCTCGCTCCGCGTATAATGCCCACGAGGAACGTATTGAGAGTAATCCTCTTTGTATTTGAAGATTTGGGATTCCGAAAAGCCTGCGTGTTCTTCTATCAACGCCAGTTCCTTTTTCACGTCAGATTGGACAAAATCAGGCACTTCAAAACGGTATTTTTTCAAATCCTCCAAGTCGAAGTACGCACTCGCTAAACCTGGATCTCTGCATTTCCATTCATCCATACACAGTTGTTCCTCTTTTGGCTGTAACAAACTCAACCCAACTGCGAAATAGGCGACGTTTCTTCTTGATGCTTCTTTTAAGTCGCCACTATAATTGTTATAATCTTCTACCGAATCATTCAGCAGCTCCATATTGATTTCCCATATCGCATCGTAAAATTCTCGTTCCTCTATTTGTCTCAGCGTTTCGTCAAATTGAATATGGTAAAGATGCAGTAACGAGTCAGAAGTGATAAAAACAGGTATTTCCTTCTGTTTTATCGTTTTATATGGTTTCGTGATGTCTTCCTCTTTCGGGTTGAACGTGTTGCTGATAACTACAAAACCGTTCTTTTCGAGCATACGTGCGGCATCTTCATCCAGCGGGATTTTCGCACAGAAATCGTTGAAATTGGATATCTCTCCTGCGTTCAATGGCAGCCTATACGGCGGAACCTCTAAACTGACGTTTAGCGAATTCAAGGAATAGTAGTTTATGAAACTCATCTTAATTTCTGTTTCTGTTTGAACACCCGCTAAATCTACAGGTTCGGTTTTCAATGTGGGTGCTTCGGGTTCGGAAGGTGCTGGCTGCTGAATGCATCCACAGGAAAAAACTATTGCTGCTACTAATACCTCTATTAATCCATAGATTATTAACAGTTTTGGGCTCATCTTCATTGTATATAAAGTATAGCTTCCTTCTATTTAAGACACTGATTTACGCAACACTTTTTCTTTTTCAAAAAAAGAAAATTACCTGTGCTAAAAGAAAAACAAATTTCTTTGGTAAAGTTAACTTTCTTTTTGAAAGAAAGGTTTGTGTTAATCTGCGTTAATCTGTGTCCCTAATTTATTTTCTGTTTTCTCGATTTAATACTTGGACAAGAATTTTTTCCCATACTGAGGTGCCTTTAGGACTAACTCAATATCATCTTCTCGGAATAGGAAAGGTTTTACCTGCTCAGCCAATCTTTTAAGTTCTTTTTCAGATAGTCCTGAGAGATAACTCAGAACCACCGCCCTCGGTTCTTCGCCAATATTGTTGGCATAAAGCACATCTCTATCAAAGGGGAATCCCTTTCTGAGCATGAACAAGACATCGTAGATATAACGCCCTCTTCTTCTGCTCATGAGTGCGGATAATTTCTCTGAGAGTAACGCCCCCTTTGACATTAGGATGGCGGAGAAATTATAGCCATACTGGCTCAGAACATGGGATTCCGTGGATAAATGCCATTCTGGCTTGTTTACCTCAATCTTTATCATAATATCACCACCACGACCATTAACGATCCCATACTCGCTCATCACACCCTGAAATTTTAATGAGGCTATAAACAGATTGGCTCTCTTTTTATAGGATATTCCCGATGAAAATCCTTCCAGGGATAAATTCTTCTCTACCCTATCCAGAATTTCCTTAAAGCTGTTGTTCTCCAGATGCGGCGTATCGAAATCCAAATCCTCGGAAAATCTCGGCAGGTTATAGAAAAATCTCAATGCAGTGCCCCCAACAAAGAACATATACTTAGCAAAATCGCTCTTATATATGCCATCCAGGATTATGGTCTGGAGATACTCTCTTAGAATAGCCCTTTTTTTAGTCTGTGGCAGACCAAGTTCTTTCGCCTCTTCCAGGAGATACTCCATCTTCAGCATTCCGACCAGTCCCTGCAATCCCGTAATTTATTGATAGTTACGAGGTTAAAGAGTTCAGCATACTCCTCCGCTTTCTTCCACTCAATCCCTTTAAGGATTTCAGCGTCAAAACGCTCTTCTTCAAAGTCTATTGATAGCCCCTGACGTTGTTTAAAGTATAAAAAATCCACCAGCGCCTTTTCCTCGTCTGCAATCAAGACCTTGTAGCCCTCGTAAACTACAATCCGATAACCCGTAAATGCCCTTTTCTGGCAACTGCGATACATAAATACGCCGTGCCTGTTCTTAAATTCTCTGCTGGGCTTGGTTGTAACCGAGGTAACCTGCGCTGCAATTTCAGGAATTATATTGTAGAGTGATAGTGCGGTTTCCAGTGATACGTACGAAGGAGTATAGAGTCTATTAGCGACATAAAAATCGGGTATCTCGGATTCCAAAATGGGTTCCACACAGGCATACAGGTCTCTTTTAAGTCGCTCTATATACCCCTTTTTCAGCCAGTTGGTCAGGTTATTCTTTAGTGTAGCAACATTAGCATCAGGAAATATATTCCTAATATCCCTGAGTGAGAAAATACTCACTTTATTCCTTCTCAGTGTCGAAAGGAACTCTACATATCTCATTTCACTTAATCATAGTTATTTATGATTTACCGGAATAAATATTAAATCGAAACCAAACTTGGGTATGCAGATGTTCACGAATTTTATCCTTCAAACCTTTTTAGCCACCACAGTAATAAACACAGGACCCCTTATGTCTATTTTCTTCTTCTTTGATGTGACGTAACGCATCGCCATCTCGTCTATCTTTATGTTTATGTCCGTCCCGCTTCGCACTATCTTCGCCTTCACTTCGCACGGGTTATCTTTATCTATTTCTCCTCTTTCTGCTGCTTCTTCTATCCGGTATGCGGCAAAAGCGGCAAGAGCATCTACAAACCTTATGCCCGTTGGCACGCCCTCTTCAAACACCGATTCCCATTTCTTATCCCGTGGTATGGCAGATAGCGACCCTTCGTGCACCACCACTTCGTTCAAATACGCGGGACCGCACAGAAGCGTGTTCTCCTCGGGCTCGGTCACCCATACTTCTATATCTCTTCCGAATAAAGAACTTCGATATGCGAGGAACTCACAGGGCGAGGGCTCGTTCCCTTTCTCTTCACATAGCCGAACGATATTCTTTGCGATTTCGTCTCCTTCTGCCGTTCCCGGCGTCGCTTCCATGCTTATCATACCCGCTATTTCCAGGTCGCTTAATTCCCATGGTGCATAGAATTGTGGATATGCTAACGCCCGCACGTCTTTTGAATCGTGCAGTATCATCGCTAATCGCTCTACACCCAATCCAAGGTTCACTACGGGATACGGAATATCATATTGCGCCAGCGCAGTGGGAGAATAAACCCCAAAAGTAGCTACTTCTACCCAGCCAATTTGGGGATGATATGCGAAGACCTCTATTTGTGTATCGGGCATGTAATATTTCGACCGCTTCTCATCCTTACGGAATCGTAGTTTCTTGAACCCGAATTGCGAAAGCAGTCCCGTTGTGATGCTCTTACCTTCGTCTATGCTTACGTCATCACTGCAGAACACACATGATGCGGAATGGTAATTACGCAGTCGTATTTCATCCTCTCGCTGCTCTCTTCTGAAACATCTGTCCACTGAGAACAGTCGTATCGGCAGCGGTTTCTTATTCACGATTTCCGCGAGCGTCAAGAACCAGCCGGAGGTCATGTGACTACGCAACGTAGCCCGCGAAGAAACAGGAGCGAGGGTTTTTAATTCCGGGAAGACAGCATCAAGCGCTTTTGTTACCTTCATATCCTCCACGCCTATACTTCTCGCAACTTCATATATCAGGTCATCGCCGTCTATCTCGCCTTTTTTATACCGGTGCAGCGTATTCTTGAGCGCATCCATTTCATCTTTCGAGAGGTCCTTATCAAAGAAGGAGTTCATTTGCTTCACCCTGCCCTCTGAAATGCCAATGTCTGGACGAGGCAGTCCCGCGAGATAATAGCAGCGGTCTAACACCGCAAGCGCTTCTTTTCCAAATTGTTTCTTCACTTCTTCCTCTTCTATTATCACGGGGTTCATGACTTCTTCAAACCCAAGCCGCAGATACGCTTCTCGCAGCTTCTGGATGGTTTCAAACACGGGATGGGGCTTTCCATAGCTCAAATCACGCACCGACCTTGGATATTTTTCATTGAGGGTTCTCTCACTCAAATACCACGTGCCAGCCATCCATGCGGCTTCGAAATCCTTGCTCGTTTCTTCTCTTATTTGTTTGGGGTCGAATTTCATGATTATTTCACATTCTCTCTATACGTTATAACCGATGATTACTTATATATTAGACTTGTTGCTAATTAACAGTTATCTCTACTGAGAAGGTTTTAATTAGGTATAATATGTGTTATCAAGTATGATAACCGTTAATCGGGCTTTAAAAAGCGATAGACTAATAAGAGCCATGACAGGGCTATCCGCACTAGAATTTAATCAACTGGTGCAGAGTTTCAGCCAAGAACTTCAAAAGGAGAGGTGGATTAGATATGAGATAGGCGTGAAGCGGGGAGATAGAGAAAGGAAACCAGGAGGTGGCAGAACGGGAAATTTGAGAAGTTTCACAGAAAAAATGTTTTTCGTTCTCTTTTATTTCAAGTGTTATCCCACTTTTGACGTTTTAGGGCTCCTATTTGATCTTGAAAGGTCAAACGCATGCCGCAATGTCCAGAAATTAACACCTATCCTGGAGAAAGTGCTCGATAAAAAGATGGTATTGCCAAAGAGGAAAATTAGCACCTTAAAGGAATTATTTGAGCTATTTCCCGATGTTAAGGACATATTCATAGATGGGACTGAGAGACCGATCCAAAGACCCAAAGACAGCGGGAAGCAAAAGGAAAACTACTCCGGCAAGAAGAAGGCGCACACTCGCAAGAATATAGTCATCACCGATAAGAATAGGCGAATTGGTTATTTGAGCCCACCAGAGGCGGGTAAAAAGCACGATTATGGGATGTTTAAAGAGCTATTTCCGCCGCCGGGGAGGCTATTCCCAAAAAGCATAACTTTATGGCTGGATCTGGGCTTCACTGGCGTTGAAAAGGACTACCCAGAAGCGACTGTTATGATGCCACGGAAGAAGCCCAAGGGAAAAGAATTGACAGATGAGGAGAAGGCGCAGAATAAGGTTATCAGTGGTTTTAGAGTCCTGATAGAGCACGCTATCGGTGGAGCTAAGCGATTTAGGATAACGAGCGACAAGTTTCGAAACAAAAAAGATGAATTCAATGATGTGGCTATGTTGATATCGTGTGGATTGTGGAATTATCATTTGAAATGCGGTTGAACCGGAAGTGAGGACTGGAATAGGAGTAACTCCTTCTTTCGCGGGATGTTATTTTGCAACAAGTCTAATATACTCGAAGATGGTTTCGATGTGGTTCTGGCAAATGCACAGCACATCAAGAATGTCCCCGGGAGGAAGACAGATATCAAAGATTGCCAGTGGATTGCCCGGCTCTTCAGGAATGGATTGATCTCGGGTAGCTTTATTCCTCCGCGGGATATCCGCGAGTTGAGGGATCTTACCCGAACAAGAAGGAAGCTTGTTGAGGAGATGGCCTCGGAGAAGAATCGTGTTCAGAAAGTCCTGGAAGACGCCAATATCAAGCTTTCTTCTGTCGTATCAAAGGTCTTCGGCGTTTCTTCAATGAGTATGATCGTTTTATTGCTTGAAAAGGATGAGCTCTCCGCTGAAGAAATATCAAAATTTCCCGATGAGGCACATCTCTCTTCTTGGGCGGCGATAT
>JAYEII010000090.1:0-3597 GCA_034660015.1 Methanobacteriota archaeon
TATAAACCTTTCTATTTCGTTCGGTAAAAACCGAACGTTTTCGGTAGTTTTTTAAAGGGTTTGAACGATACTGTCATTAAGTGAGCGCCGATAAGCGGCGCTATATAAATGCCTAAAAATTTAGGAGGTGATGTGGAAAAGATGAAAAAGAAAGGAAAAGCGATAGGAATGATCATAGTTGTGGCGTTGTTGGTGGGAATGACAATTGTGCCAATGGTGGGTGCAACAGATATATCAAATGCAAACCCTGATAAAGAAGGCGATGGTATAGGCGGAATGGAAATCTCAAAACAAATCTCTGGCACCTCAAAAACCCAGGTAACCTGGACGGCAAGCACAGATATATGGCATCCATTGCTCGGCTCAATAAAATCGAAGCATTTATCCAAATCTAGAGATGATGGTGGGAGTCCATTTGATATCGACAAAATCGGTGTTAGAGGGCGAGTCTGGCAAGACGATGATCTGCGGACGGATCAAACTGTAACTAACTACAACTCGGCTGATGCAGTGATAAATTGGGAGTATGATGGTATCTACTATGGCGGACCTTGGCTTGCAAGATCAAACCATGTCTTTGAACATCCACCCGAGTACTGGTACCCTGTAACCGAGGACACATATAACTAAAGTCCTTGACTACCAACTAAAGGGAAACACATCGATAAAAATCAAATTTTCATTTTTTATTTTTTTATTTATTTGCAATAAACACAAAGGATACAAAATGATGGAACATAAAAAAGAGATCGTGTTGGTACTCTCTTTGATCGTGATAAGTTTAGTAGCCATACTATTATTCTATGACAATGAAATAACTCCTCAATGGAAAATGGAGTATAACGAATCGGGAAGGATAACAGAGATAACAGAGTATGATATCAATAAGGTGGGTGAAAGTTTTGGTATTGGGTTGTATGAGTCACCTATTAGAACAAAAGAAAGTGGCATGGGGTATTCAAAATTTTTAAATCTTGGTGAAGAGTTCAAGGGGTATGTTTTTTTAAGCAATCAGATGTATGACGGAAACGATTTCCTCATATCTTGCTTATTGGATTATAAACAAGTTCCTTTCAAATTTGATGAGGAAGATAAACAGGTCCTGCACACAATACATTTGGAACCATTTGAAGAAAGATTTTATAGTTTCGATCTGGGCAAAATTGAAAAAGGAGGTCATGATTTTGAAATTGTGGCAATAATGAAGCCGTATGAACACTCTCTTAATAGAACATTTAGATTCTCCACCGACTTTAGTTATCTGGGTAGCGTGAGAAAAAATTTGTTTGTTGGTGATTTGAACCTGCCCGTTATTAACTATACAACTATCAGTGCAATATCTTGCAGTTCTGAATATCCGATTAATAACGGAATACTCATAACCAAAGAACCTTGTTCAGCTAAAGCATGGCTTACAGAAGAGGTTAAACCTGGTGAACGCCTTAATTACACGATTAACGTGGCAGCCGACAGGGAATACCTCGTATCCTTTGCGATCATGGTGCTCTTGGATTACGAGCAGGTTCCCATCAATGTAAACGGATCCAATTCTATCATCTTTGGAAAACTTGATGCTGGGGAAAAGGTATCCACTCCTGCAAGTATCACCGTGCCGGATGATGAAGGGGTGCATGAATTAATGGTCGTCTGGTTTACGGATCCATATGAACGTCTGGAAACTTCACCTGGTGTTAGAGCGCATATCAGGGCAGGGACTGAGCCCAGCATAAGGGTGGGGTTGAATGTGAAAGATTTTCGTTCGGAAAATCTGACGTATTGACCTCATTTCTTAGTGGTCTGGTATTGATTTCGGGGAATGGAGCGACTTGAGGCTCAAATTGGTGGATAGTGACGGTTCGACGGTTTTGGAACAGGATGATGGACCATCATGACCATTCTCCGAGAACGGTGAACGACATGTGCACTACGAAAAGCATCCTCTCGAAACGGGACATCTTTACTATGCCGTCATAGAAAAGATAAGTCTTGTGGGCGATACAGATTATGATGCTCATCATGACAAATGGGTAGCTATAAGCTGCGGCTGCTATGTATAAGAAATTATGGCGCCAACCAAAAGTACTGCACAAAAATTCCAAAATTCCTTAAATGATTTTGCTCATGCCTTTTCCACCTCCCTTCCCTTTCTCATCCCCAAGTTTTGATGGTCGGCGGTAAGTAAAAGCGATTTTTTTTGGTAATATTAAGAAATTAAAAGACGCTCCTCCATCCCCCAAAACACCTTGTCCCATTTTTGGGACATTTGTCCCACCTTCCATATTTATGTTGTCCTATCCGAAGAACTTGCTCAACTACATGAGTAAAGAACTTTTCACGAAGGTCAATCTTCTGTCAACCAAACTGGTATGGATGGACACGAATTACCCTGTGCCTCCAAATGGCTCGAACGACATCAGGTTAGCGTGGTGGATTTTTTGTTTTTATTTGAAAATCCGGTCAATACGAAGAGCCGCTAAAGATTATCAGTAGCTCGTTAAATATAAAAGTAAACACGTTGTCCTCACCTTCTCTCCATCCGGTATACATCCACCTCTATGAACTTCCTTTCCTTCTTATGAAACCAGAATTTCCTTTTCAACGGAAAACTGACGGGAAAACGCTGAATTGCTGCATAGGGCACAAACCCTCTTAAAAACGATTCGCTGCCTGCGTTATGTATAGAATAAACAACAGGTGCGATTTCAAATGCCTTTTCCAGAAAGAGTCGGTCGGCATGTCTGTTTTTCCGCTGTGCACCAAAAGGAGGGTTCATCACCACGGTATCCCCTCGCCCAACAACTTCTCGCACGTCCACATTTCTAAATTCTACTTCCACACCCAGTCTCTTGCTGTTCATTTGCGCAATTTGTATCGCACGTTCGTCTCTATCTATTCCCACTACTTCTTTCGCACTTAGTAATTTCGCTCCTATCCCCAGTATCCCGTTACCACAACCAAGGTCATATACCACGTGATTTTTAATGTCTCCATACATAAACCCGAAATGAAGCAATTCAGAAGCTATTGTAGCGGGCGTTGAATATTGCTCCTCGTTTACATCTGGCGCTTTTATGTCCTCAACGCATTCTAACAGAATTTCAAGTTCCTTTTTCTTCATTAAATAATATTACATTTCATAGCATAAATGAACCTATCTCAACGAGAAAAAAATAAATTATAGACACAGATTAACGCAGATTAACACGGATAGATGATAAGAATCAGCACGGTTAAACTAAAATAAATCTGCGTAAATCAGTGTAAATCTGTGTCTTAAATAGAAGGATGCTATACTTTATATACAAGAACAAAACTAAAATACGAGGGGAAAGGGAAAAATGAGTCTGTTATTATTGGCGCCAATTGCAGGGCTTGTGAGCTTGGTATTTGCCGCGGCATTCGCAGTTTATACGCTCAGGCAGGAATCCGGCAGTGCAAAAATGAATGCCATCTCGGCGGCTATTCAGGAAGGTGCTTCTGCTTACCTGAACCGGCAATACAAGACGGTCGCAATCGTTGCGAGTATAATTGCAGTGATTTTATTTGTCGCGCTTTCGCACGGTGACGGTGGGTTTCAGGATTCCGGGCGGATTGCAG
>JAYEII010000090.1:3697-7476 GCA_034660015.1 Methanobacteriota archaeon
GGTGCTTCTGCTTACCTGAACCGGCAATACAAGACGGTCGCAATCGTTGCGAGTATAATTGCAGTGATTTTATTTGTCGCGCTTTCGCACGGTGACGGTGGGTTTCAGGATTCCGGGCGGATTGCAGTAGGTTTTTTAGCAGGTGCTGTATGTTCTGCGGCTGCGGGTTATATCGGTATGTTCGTCTCGACGAGAGCGAATGTCCGCGTTGCACAGGCAGCATCATCAGGCGTGCGCAAGGCACTTGCAATAGCATTCAAGGGTGGTGCAGTAACAGGTCTTGCAGTCGTTGGGCTTGCATTACTCGGAACAAGTTGTTTTTATATCCTTTACGGTGGTGATTCGCATGCGGTTGACCTCGTTATAGGATACGGATTCGGAGCTTCGTTGATTTCATTATTTGCACGAGTTGGTGGCGGAATATACACAAAAGCGGCGGATGTGGGTGCTGACCTGGTGGGCAAGGTAGAAGCAGGAATTCCTGAGGACGACCCGCGAAATGCAGGTGTGATTGCCGACAACGTGGGCGACAACGTGGGCGACTGTGCGGGTATGGGCGCCGACCTGTTTGAAACTTACGTGGTTACGGTAATTGCAGCAATGCTAATCGGCGGTTTAATAATAAATGCAGAAGGTATAAACGTAACGGATATTTTCCCCGCGATTGCAGCAGGAAACGCCTTAGCACTGATCGAGTATCCTCTGATTTTAGGTGCTGTTGCCATCTTCGCTTCTATTGTCGCAATCTTCGCAGTGCGAATGGGCAAACAAGAGAACATTATGAGAACCTTGTATAAGGGCGTGATTACCGCGGCAGTGCTCAGTATTATTCTGTTCTATCCTGTAACGGCGGCATTAATCGGCGCGGACTTAGCCGGTATTTCTATATTCATTTCGGCTATCGTTGGAATAGTAATAATGGCTCTGATGGTCATCGTTACGGAATACTACACGCAGATGCATTCGCCAGTACGGGCAATTGCAGACGCAAGCAAGACGGGCGCAGGCACTAATCTGATTACAGGTCTCGCAGTTGGTATGATGTCCACAGGCTGGCCGGTGATAATTATATGCAGTGGAATACTGGTTGCGTATTTCGTGCCTTTCATGGTTACGGGGGAAAATATTGCGGGACTGTACGGGATTTCAATTACCGCAGTTGCTATGCTCTCTACCACGGGAATTATCGTTGCACTCGATTCCTACGGCCCGATTACCGATAATGCAGGCGGCATAGCGGAAATGGCGGACTTACCACCTGATGTTAGAGCTACTACCGATAAGCTCGATGCCGTGGGTAACACGACAAAAGCAGTGACAAAGGGATATGCGATTGCATCAGCAGCAATTGCCGCTTTAGCTCTTTTTTCTGATTATTTGCATAAAGTAGGTGTAGCACCGGAAGCATTCAGCCTTTTCAATCCGCTCGTGCTCGTGGGCTTATTAATCGGTGGTCTATTACCTTTTATTTTCAGCTCGGTTATGATGCGAGCAGTGGGAAAAGGAGCGTTCAAGGTAGTTGAAGAAGTGCGAAGGCAGTTCAAGGAAATACCGGGAATATGGGAAGGTAAGACAAAGCCGGAATACGGTAAATGCGTTGACATCGTTACGTCTGCGGCATTAAAGGAAATGCTCGTGCCGGGGATGATTGCCGTGGTGGTGCCAATAGCCGTGGGTTTATTCAGTCCGATTGCTTTAGGCGGGCTGCTAATTGGCGTGATTGTTTCCGGGTTGACGCTCGCACTGATGATGGCGAACGGTGGTGCTGCGTGGGACAATGCGAAAAAGATGATAGAGGACGGTTATTTAGGCGGTAAGGGCAGCGATGCGCATAAAGCAGCAGTAGTTGGTGATACGGTGGGTGACCCATTCAAAGATACCGCAGGTCCTGCAATTAATCCGCTGATTAAGACGATGAATATGATTGCAATCCTGTTTTCAACGTTGTTTGTAACTTATGGTGTGTTAGCGGTGTGAGGGAAAGGCATAGCAAGAAAACAAATTATTGACACAGATTAACGCAGATTAACACAGATGAAAAGATTAATGCCGTTAGCCCAGCCCAGCAAAAAAGAAAAAATCCATGTAATATTCGGTACGGGGAAAAGTTTTATTTAAATGTATCACATCTTTTTTATTATATAGAAAATGGAAAAGAGCTACAGCGCTAAGGATATTCAGGTGTTAAAAGACTTAACTGCGGTGCGAAAAAGACCTTCAATGTATATCGGCGATACCAGCACCCGCGGTCTTCATCATTTAGTGAATGAAGCGATAGACAACAGCGTAGACGAAGCGTTAATCGGCTTCTGCACATCCATTGATGTGATAATTCATCATGATGATTCCGTAACGGTAGCGGACAATGGGCGGGGCATTCCCGTTGACCTGCACGAGGAATACAAGCGCTCTGCGGTAGAAGTAGTAATGACGAAGCTGCATGCAGGCGGCAAATTCGGTGGTAAGGCTTACAAAGTGGCTGGGGGGCTGCACGGTGTCGGTATTTCAGTTGTAAATGCGTTGTCCAAATGGATGGAGGTAGAGGTAAGTAGAAACGGGAGCATATATTTTCAGCGATACGAGGCTGGGAAACCCGTATGCGAATTAAAAAATCTGGGCAGTTCAGGCAGAGATGGTGGTACCGGGACAAAGGTAACATTCAAACCCGACAGTGAGATTTTCGGCAGTTACCATTTCGATTTTAATGTTTTAGCAACGCGACTGAGAGAGCTGGCTTTTTTGAATCGCGGACTTTCGCTCCGCTTAACAGATGAAAGGACAGGTGATGAGAAGACATTTAAGTATGACGGTGGTCTTGCTTCGTTCTTAGAACATATAAATAGAGATAAACGAGTGCTGCACAGACCCATTCTTTTTGAAGAGGAGCGGGATGGCGTTAAAGTGGAAATTGGGCTGCAGTATAATGACAGCTATACGGAGAACATCTTCTCGTTTGCTAACAATGTGAAGACCATAGAGGGTGGCAAGCATCTGAGTGGATTTAAAGCGGCGTTGACGAGGGTGTTTAACGAATACGGTAGAGCGAGTAGCATGCTTAAAAAAGTCAGTCTGGATGGCGAGGACGTGAGAGAAGGGCTTGCGGCGATAATAAGTATAAAGCTAAGAGACCCACAATTCGAGGGACAGACAAAGACAAAACTTGGAAATAGCGAGGTAAAGGGTATTGTAGAACCAATTGTGCGGGAACACCTGTGGGAGTTTTTGGACGAGAATCCAGGTGATGCGAATGCGATAATACGTAAAGCATTGGAAGCGTCAAGGGCTCGTGCAGCAGCACGGCACGCACGTGAAATCGTAAGGAAGAAAGATTCTTTTATTGATTCGCTGCCCGGGAAGCTTGCGGACTGCTCGGAGAAAGACCCCGCGAAAAAGGAGATTTATATCGTGGAGGGTGACTCAGCCGGCGGTTCCGCGAAACAGGCACGGGATAAGCACTTTCAGGCTATTCTGCCCATACGCGGTAAGATATTGAACGTGGAGAAGGCGAGGCTGGACAAGATATTAAAAAGCAATGAAATCCGTACGCTTGTTACTGCGCTGGGTGCGGGAATAGGCGAGGATTTTGAGCTGCAAAAAGTTCGCTATAATAGGGTAATCCTGATGAGTGATGCAGACGTGGACGGTGCGCATATAAGAACGCTATTGCTTACTTTCTTCTTTCGGTATATGCCGGAGTTAGTAAGCACGAACCACGTGTATATCGCGTTACCGCCGTTATATATGGTAAAGAAAGGCAAAGAAACGAGATATGCGTTTTC
>JAYEII010000091.1:0-7454 GCA_034660015.1 Methanobacteriota archaeon
CTATTTCATAATAACGTTGTTTTAAGGTACATAGGACTGATTTTGTTATTTTTCGGCATGATTTTAGCTTTCTGGGCGTTCCGCTTGTTGGGGTTAAAGAGATCGTTATGCCTCAATTTCTTTGAGGAAAACGTACCAATTGTAAACGAATCCGTGTACAAATACATTAAAAATCCAGAGGATTATGGTCTCTGGACGGCTCTTATTGGTTTTGCAATTTTTACAGGCTCTATTTATAACTTCGCCATCGCGGTTGAATTTGTAATCGTTATGATTCCCCATATAATGCTGGAGAATAAACCTTTAAAGAAAAGGTAACTTATTTAAAGGCGAGATAGCTTTAGCTTTGATGAAAAGGAGAATGAGAATAGAGATAACAGGAAGGGCTAAAAAGCACATAGCAAGTCATAATGTCAGAGCAGAAGAGGTTTTAACAATTTTTGAGCGGGATTATTTCGTGAAAAGGGAAGGTAAGAGGTATGAATTGATAGGGAAAACGAGGAACGGGCGATTTTTAGCCTTGTTTTTGGAAAAGGAAAAAGACAAGTTTAAATTGGTAACAGCGAGGGACGCAACAAAAACAGAAAAAGAATTATATAAAAAGAAAGTGAAATAATAAGTGATGAAGAAAGCGAGAATAAAATCAATGGAAGATTTTGAGAAGTTACCGGAGAGTGAGTGGGTAAAGGTTAAAGGAGGGGATTTGGAAGTTGAATTAGTGGAAGAGGTGGATGCAAAGCTGCTGATATCGGAAGAAGAGGTGCAAATCCCGGTTAATGAGATGGTTTATGGAAAAATAAAAGGTAAAAAGGTCTCAATTGTGCCAGAAACAAATTGATGACATTTTTACTGGTGGACACCAAACAAGAATTGAAACATCAAACCTTAAATAAATTTTAATCCCTTTTTGGAGATAGAATGCGGCTGTGGACAATTCAAACAGAAGAAATCTGGGCACGTGCAGAGGAATCCGGAGTGCTTGAATGTACCGATGTTGATGTAGACAAAGCGATTGACAGTTGGTTCAGACCTGCATACGATTGGATGGTCGGACAGCTCGAACAGCGAGTGAAGAACTATCCAAGTAACAAATATCCTATATTTAATTTTATAAGGAGAATTCCCTATAATTTAGGTGAAGGTAGGCAAAGTAAAAAGTAAAAAGGGAAAATGGTATTATCTCTCTTTTACCGGTAATATCTATGCAGGCAGAATCGAAAATGAGCAGTTAAAATGGAAGAAAGCGAAGCGATAAAGGTTTTAGAACGAAACGTGGAGGAGATAATAACGAGGGAAGAATTAGTGGATGCTCTGGCATTAATGGCAAAGTCAACGTCCGAGTCAGACAGGAAGCTAAGAGCGTATGTAGGATATGAGCCGAGTGGCAGTGTGCACATCGGGCATTTGCCTATTCTAAACAAGCTGCGGGAACTGCAACGCGTTGGGTTTCACATAATCGTGCTTCTCGCCGATATGCACGCATATCTGAACGAAAAAGGTAGCTTTGAGCAGATAAGGGAAACTGCGGACTACAACAAGAGGTGCTTTGCCGCAGCAGGGTTAAGCGACGAGACCGAGTTCATTTTTGGCTCCTCTTTTCAGATGGAGCAAGAATATATGATGAACGTGTTAAAGCTCGCTACGGTGACGACGGAAAAACGAGCGAGGAGGAGCATGGATGAGCTCTCGAGGAGCACAAAAGACCGTAAAGTATCTCAGGTGATATACCCTTTGATGCAAGCCATAGATATCGCGTTCCTCAACATAAACGTAGCTGTGGGTGGTATAGACCAGCGGAAAATACACATGCTCGCACGCGAGAACCTGCCGAAGCTGGGTTTTAAACCGCCTATCTGTATTCATACGCCGCTATTAATCGGGTTAAATGGCGAGAAGATGTCTTCATCACTTGGTAATTACATAGCGGTGCATGAGTCTGAGGAAAGCGTGGAGAAGAAATTGATGGATGCATATTGCCCGCCTGAAGTAGCAGATGGCAATCCGATACTGCAAATCTACAAGCACACCTTATTTCCCGATGAAAATATCGGTGCAGTGGAGATAGAAAGGAAAGATAAATACGGTGGCAATATAAATTATGCGAGTTATGATGACTTCAAACTCGATTATGTACGTGGGCGGCTACACCCGTTAGACGTAAAGACAAATGCAGTGCGATATTTAAATGAGGTCTTGGAGCCTATTAGAAAAAAGCTGAAATGAAAATAGTGGTGGGCATAACAGGGGCAAGCGGAGTCATATACGGAATAAGACTGTTAGAAGTGCTAAAAGAGAGAAACATTGCCGATACACATCTCATTGTATCCGAGCCCGCAAAAAAAATAATCTCTATCGAAACCGAATACGAACTCGATGAAATATATGCGCTTGCTTCTCACGTGTACGACAATTCCGACTTCACAACAGCGCTGAGTAGCGGCTCCGTGCGGTATGATGGAGCGATAATAGCGCCTTGCAGTATGAAGACGCTGGGCTCTATTGCATCGGGCATATCCTCCACGCTGGTCGCGAGAGTAGCCGAAATATGCTTAAAGGAAAGTCGAAGATTGGTGATTATTCCACGGGAAACGCCACTCAGTCTTATTCATCTGGAGAATATGGCTACGGTAAAGAAAGCAGGTGCTATTCTGCTTCCCGCATCGCCGGCATTTTACCACGAGCCAAAAACCGTGCTCGATATGGTTGATTTTATCGTGGCACGTGCACTTGACGTTTTCGGGATTGAACTCGGTGCTGGAAAGCAGGAGTACGATCTAATAAAGCGATGGAAAGCGATAAAATAAATCTGCGTAAATCAGTGTAAATCTGTGTCTCAAATAAAAAATACTATAATATAGTTTATCTACATACATTAAATAATGTGGATATGGTCGGTCGGGATAGCCAAGAGGTCTAAGGCGGTAGGTTGCTAACCTACTTCCCCTTATGGGGAGCGAGGGTTCGAATCCCTCTCCCGGCGCTACTAGCTATGCTATCTATGTTAGATCCTATCGTGTACGCCTATGAGAAGATATTAAAAAAAGGAATCCTGAATTCCTCTATCCCTGTGAATCACGTTCTCCTTGTATTAGATGAATCTGACCTTCTTTCCGATACCACAGGAACAGGAATGGAACAACTGAGGCAGTTCATAAATTGGTGCTATGCCCTGAAGATAAAAACTATAAGTGTTTACATCGGTGTTATTCGCGATGGGGTGGACAAGAAAGTGTTAGAAAAAGCATACTCGCACCTCACGGAGAGCATAACAAAGATGCTGAGTAATGAAAAAGCTTCTATCGCAATATATGTGGACGGACCGGGAGCAGCGTATGAAAAATCCGTAAAGGGTGCTGGTGCAGATAACGAGAGCGACATGCGGAACAAAGAAAGGGAAATAAATATTTCTATCGGGTTGGGCGGGAGAAGCGAGCTGACAAAGGCGATAAAAGAGATTGTAAAGAAGGTAAAAGCAGGGGTAATAGAGCCCGAAGAGATAGACGAGAAACTGATAGAATCGGAGTTAATATTCAAGTCCGACCCCGATCTCGTTATCAGGTCGGGCACAACGCGTTTAACCGATTTCTTGATTTGGCAATCGGTGTACAGCGAATTTTATTTCACGGACATTAATTGGCGGAATTACAGGAAGATAGACCTCCTCCGTGCTGTACGCGATTTTCAGTTACGCAAAAGACGATTTGGACGGTGAAAAATTGTATTTGTTAAAAAAATAAAAACATATGAAATAATTTTTTCATACTACCTACTAATTTATATAGAGCATTGGCAATAATAATTGTAAAGGAGAAAAAGGTGAGATAAAATGAGGGTATTTGTGATAGGATATGGACAAGCGGGTGGGAGAGTAGCGGGCACATTTGTAGAGTTTGCAAAGCGAACGGGGCAGAATTTCGTGGTTCGTGCCTTGGCTATTAATACAGCGAGGTCGGATTTGATTGGGATACAGAACATACCAATGGAAGACAGGTTGCTTGTAGGGGAATCATTAGTGAAGGGGCATGGGATAGGAGCAGATAACGAATTCGGGGCGAGGGTTGCCACTGATGAAATTTACACCATACAAAGTGCAATAGACAAGCGAGGGACGCATCAGGTTGATGCTTTCCTGATAATAGCGGGTTTAGGAGGAGGAACAGGTTCCGGAGGTGCTCCGGTATTAGCAAGAAGGCTGAAGAAGCTATACGAGGAGCCGGTTTATGGACTTGGGATATTACCATCGAAGGACGAAGGGAGCTTATATTCTTTAAATGCCGCAAGGAGCCTGATGACTTTCATGAACGAAGTGGATAATCTGTTCCTTTTCGATAACGATGCGTGGAAGAAGGGTGGAGAGAGTGTAAAGGAGGCGTTTGTGGATATAAACGAAGAGATAGTGAGGCGGTTCGGGATTTTGTTCGGTGCAGGGGAAGCGAATGAAGTGGGGCAGATGGTAGTAGATGCTGCGGAGGTGATGAACACGCTTAAAGGAGGCGGAATATCAACGCTTGGCTATGCAGCGGAAGAAATAGACGGCAAAGGATTTTTTAAGAAGTTCTTAGGTAAGAAAGGGAGTCTGGAGAAGATAGACTTAGTTACAAGGATTACTGCTTTGACGAGGAGAGCAGCAGCAGGCAGATTAACGATTCCATGTGATGTTTCAACTGCGGAAAGGGCGTTGATAATAGCGGCGGGACCTCCTACGGAGTTAAGTAGAAAGGGTATAGAGAAATCGAAGGAGCGGGTAGAAGAGATGATAAGAGGAACGGAAGTAAGGGGCGGGGATTTTCCAGTCGTAAAGGGGCAGCATGTAGCGACGGTTGTGCTGTTTTCAGGCGTATCGGAGATTCCAAGGATAAAAGAGCTACAAGAAACCGGTGCGGAAGCACAAGAGAAAATAAAAGAAGTATCAAGCGAGAAAGAGCGCGAATATAAGGCGTTGATGGATACAAACGAAACAATAGCGCCTTTGTTCTGAGATAAGCTGGGCATTGAATCACAACTCAACGAAGTGCATCTTCTTCATCCATACGCTTACCGCTCTTCTCGCTTGTTCAGGGTTTGCAAAATTATTCTCTATGGCTTCATCCTCGGGAATCCCTATAAAAGGGTCTATTGTTCTCTTCTCCACATCCGCCACCCATATCATTGTGGCACCCGCATCTTGCTCGCGGAAGAAGGAGATAAAAGGAGCGGGGGTTTTCTCTGTTGGAACAACAATTACGTTTTCGCTTCCGTTTCCTTTCTCATCCTCTGCTTCAGAGTTCTCTATTTCACCTACAAACTGAGGAACAAATGTTATAGACGGGAAAATGAAGATGCGCTTGCTTCTATGTCTGTTTTGATTTTTGTGCTTCTTTACCGCTATCATCTCGATATGCTCATTTTTAGGCGCCGTGTTTTCTACCTGATACCCGCATCGTTCCATGAAATCTTTCACCACACGCTTTAACGCACTCGGGGGGCTCCTTATCCTTGCCCAGCGCAAAAAAGCCTCCTCCAGCTCATTACTCATGTATCTATGCGTGGGCACGCAGTAAAACACCTCTCCTTGATAATTTATCCGTGTATGCATGTCAGGAGAAAAAACAGAGACCTTTTCGGTACTTGTTATGCTATTGAAAATCACGTCTTCCAAAGTTCCGTTCAATTTCGTCTCCAGATCAACTCTTTCGGCACCAGTGAGCAGCGATTTTATACTTTCGCGTATCTTCAAAACGAGTTCGCCTTCCGATATTACGTTGTACGCCGACAAATAAGCTGCGAGTTCGTCAAACACCTTCAATAAAGCGTCGTATGTCATTTCATGTCCTCCGTGATTATCATTAATATCATATTAAGGGTAGAAAATATAAACACAGAAAAATGGTCGAGAGATTTGCACATCGTATCAAGGACATAGATATTTCTGGCATAAGGAAAGCATTCGAAACCGCATCTGGCGACTTCTTCAACCTGGGTCTCGGTGAACCTGACTTCGATACACCGGCGTACGTAAAGGAAGCCGCTATACGTGCACTTAACGCTGGATTTACCTCTTATACCTCTAATAAAGGCATTGAGGAACTGAGAGCGGCGATATGCGACAAGTTCAAACGAGATAACGATTTTTCCGTTAGCCCTGAAGAGATAATAGTTACGTCCGGTGCGAGCGAAGCGTTGCATATAGCACTCCTTGCTGTTGTAGAAAGAGGAGATGAGGTGCTGATACCGAATCCCGGGTTTGTTTCATTCGCACCGCTAACGAAATTGGCAGAGGCGAAACCAGTCGGTGTCCCACTAAGCGAAAGCGAAGACTTCACGATGCCTTCTGAAGCAGTAAAGGAAAAAATCACGCCAAAAACAAAAGCGCTCATAATAAATTCCCCTGCTAATCCCACGGGTGCGGTGGAAACCGAGGAGAACATAAAAGCACTCGTTGACGTCGCTCACGACCATCGCATAACCATCATTTCGGATGAGGTTTATGAGCATCTTATTTACGATGGCTTGAAGCACATAAGCCCCGCGAGGTTCTCTGATGCGGGAGTCATCACGGTGAATGCGGTCTCAAAGACCTACGCAATGACCGGGTTCAGACTGGGCTATCTTGCAGCTCGTGAAGAATACGTAGAGCAAATGCTGAAAATCCATCAGTATATTCAGGCGTGTGCATCTTCAATTTCGCAACACGCCGCGTTGGCTGCTATTTCGGGTCCACAGGACGGTGTAGCAGAGATGAGAAGCGAGTTCAAAAGAAGACGCGATTTTGCCGTTGATGCTCTTCACGATATGGCGATGACGTTCAACACGCCAAAAGGAGCTTTTTATATCTTCCCTCGTGTAGGTGATGAGCAAGAATTTGTAGATACATTGAAGCAGAGAGGGGTAATAGTCACACCAGGGTCGGCATTTGGAACTATGGGCAAGAATCACGTGAGAATATCGTATGCTGCGAGTTTTGATGATTTAAAGCGAGCTTTTGCATTAATGAAAGAGGTAGTGAATTTTTAAGAGGAATCAAACAAATATACCCCCATTCCCTATTGGCTATTGGCTATTGGCTATTCCCTAAGTCCTTTATAAGGTCGTCTCATCTGCTTACCACACTTCAGACAAGTTGTCGTGATATAATCGCCTCGGAGGCGAATGCGTGCATTCTCACCCGGGACTAAGAAGGCATAGCAACCTTTACAAATCCGCATCTTTAAATGATGTGGTATTTGCACCCTATACCGCATCCCGATTTTTCGTGCAAGCTGCACGTATCTATCACTCCTCCTGCTTTTCCCTTTCATCTTATTTTCTCTCGCATCGGCTTCTGCGAGTTCGAACAGCCGCTCTATCCGCTGTAAGGCAATGTCTTCTATTCTTCCTTTCCTCCTCCTTTTCTTCATAAGTTCAATCCAAATATTCTTAGTAAAGAGAAACTTAAAAGAGAATTATATTGCATATCGTCAAAATAAATTATAGAC
>JAYEII010000092.1:0-7440 GCA_034660015.1 Methanobacteriota archaeon
TTATTACCAAAATCCTTCTGGAAGAACATATAGACGCGATAGAAGTGCCACGGGATTTTCCGTTATTCACCGCTGATGAACTGAGGAAAAACGGCATAGAAGTGGTTCCCGTGGAGGAGGAACCGATACTAACGAAAGAGCGCGAGATAAAGGATGAAAATGAAATAGATTGTATGAGAAAGGTGCAAAGAGCTACCGAGCACGCAATGGGAATCGCCATAGCGGCTATAAAAAAATCTTCTGTGATGAATGATTCCCTGTTGGAGAACGATGAAGTTCTAACGTCTGAAAGAATAAAAGCATATATAGAACACGCTTTGATTGATTTTGAATGCATCTGCGATGGTGGAGAGCCGATAGTAGCATGTGGGAAAAGAGCTGCCGACCCTCACTTTACAGGCACTGGTTCCCTCCTCGCAGATGAACCAATCATCATAGATATTTTCCCACGATTAAAGCGGGAGAGATATTACGCAGATATGACAAGAACTGTCGCTAAGGGCGAGCCCGGGAAGGCGATAAAAGAAATGTATGAAGCGGTTCTGGCAGCTCAAAACGCCGCTTTAGCTCGGGTAAAAGAAGGAGTAACGTGCAAAACCCTGCATAATCTCGTGTGTGATGTATTCGAAGAAAGAGGATACGGGACAATAAGAAAAGGCACGAAGAAAGGGTTTATTCATTCCACGGGGCATGGAGTGGGATTGGACTTGCATGAGAACCCGCGAGTTGCTGATAATGATTACGAGCTACGAAAAGGGAATGTGATTACAATAGAGCCCGGATTGTACGACCCCGAAGTAGGTGCTGTCCGACTGGAGGATATGGTGCTCGTATTGAAGAACGGCTGTGAGAACCTGACGAAGTTTGAGAAGAATTTGATGATATGAAAAAAACCACGAGAAACCTTTTCTTAGAAAGAAAAGGTTTACCAACAACTTTTTTACCTTCGGTAAAAGCCTTGACTAAAGAAACAAGTCTTTTTTTTCTTTTAGCACAGGTTTTCTTTTTCTAAAAAAGAAAAAGTGTTGTGTAATCTGGTGGTTATAAATTTTCGTTTTCGCGGTCAAACCAGAGCGCCACTTACAAATGCAATTAACCCAATACCCAGCGCTATTAACGTCTCTTTTCTCAAATAATTATAATTTATATCCACAGAAACAGTTTTTGAATCAAACCTTTTTCTAAAAGATTTGCGTTTGAGTTTGAGTCCGAGACACGTATGCACAAACAATACATCCGCAGCCATAACGGGGACGATATATGCAAGATTATGAAAATAGGGTGTATTGCCAATGAAAAAAGGCACCGCACTCAGTACGACTGCGAGGGAATAGGAAAAAATTGTGACGTGCAAGGCTTTCTCCATTCCATACACCCTTGCGATACTCCGTACGTCTCGTACCTCGTCCCCTTTTATGTCTCCCATGTCCTTCATCACTTCCCTTCCGAAACCTGCAAAGAAAGCGATGGAAGCGAGGATAAAGATAGGCTGCATCATTCCTGTTCGCTCTGGCGCGTATGCGAGTAATCCGCCAAAGATAAACGGTATCGCCATCGTAGCCGCGATATAAAAATTACTTACTGCGATGAATTCCTTCATTTTTATGTCGTAAAGAACACCCATCACGGCTAATATAACCGCAAGTGCGAAGCATATACGGTTCAAGAACACTGCGAAGGCAATCCCTGCGGCGATGGCAACGCATGCAATCAGCAAAGCCTCTTCTTTTCTTAGCTCTCCTCTTACCAGCGGTCTATCCGTCCGCCGATTCGCAATGTCTGATTCCAGGTCATAATAATCGTTTAGTGCAAACGTGCCTGCTTCGAGTAGAAAAGCCGTGCAGAACCCGAACAAGGCAAGTTCGCTGAAAAGCACTGTTTTATCCGCTATGATTATCCCTATTAACACCCCGCATCCATACATTAATCCATGCTCCGCCCTCGTTAATTCCCAGACGGTTTTTATTTTCAACCACAGATTACACATCAAACTTTCTTCCCCTTAAGAAAGTTTGATCAAAGAAACTTATATTTTTTAGCAAAGCGAACAAAAAAAGTTTTTCTTTTAGCACAAACCTTTTCTTAGAAAGAAAAGCTTTACCAAAAGAATAACAAAAGAAACAGCTATTTTTTGGTAAAACTTTTTTGCATGCAAAAAAGTTTATGAGGGGCATATTCATTTTAGAGGAGCAGACAATAAGTAAAATCGCCGCTGGTGAGGTTGTGGACAGACCCGCATCGGTGGTTAAGGAGCTGATAGAGAATTCCATAGATGCAGGGTGCAGAAGAGTAGTTGTAGAGGTTGGCAAGGGCGGACGGGATTATATCAGAGTAACGGATGACGGATGCGGTATAAGCGAAGAAGACGTAGAAACGGCATTCGAGAAGCACGCAACCAGCAAAATAACGCGTATAGAAGATTTAGCCGCTCTACAAACGCTTGGATTTCGCGGTGAGGCATTGCCAAGCATAGCTGCAGTGTCGAGGATAGAACTGAGCACAAGGCACGAGAGCGAAGGTTTTGGCACTTATCTGCGTGTGGAGGGCGGAGTGGAGCTAAAAGAAAGAAGGAGGATAACTCGTGCAGTCGGTACCACCATAGAAATCAAAAGCTTGTTTTACAACCTTCCCGCACGAATCGGCACCATAAAATCGGAATCTACCGAACTGAGACATATAATGGACGTGTGCATAAATTATGTCGTAATCTATCCGGAGATAAAATTCGAACTATTTCACGACGAAAAGGAAAAGCCCATAATGAGCACATTAGGCAATGGAGAAATGTTAGATGCTATCGTTAATGCTTACGGGAGCAGCATTGCCCGGGAACTCATCGAGCTAAAAGAGCCAGATTCTCCTGGTGCTTCTTCGCACATTATTGGTATCCAGGTCGGCGGCTATATTTCCAAGCCTGCGCTGGTTTATGGCACAAAAAGGCATCTGCACACGTATGTAAATCGGCGGTTTGTGAGGAGTGAAATCATGAACAAGGCGATAAGGAGAGGGTATAGCACCTTGTTAGCAAAATACACCCAACCTTTCGTCGTTGTTTCTCTTTATATCGAACCAGGCGAGATAAACGTGAACATACATCCAAAGAAGCACGAAATAAGTTTTTACCATCCGACTGAAGTTTTTCATGCCATAGCCGAGTCCGTTTCGGCGACATTGCGCCATGCGGATTTGATTCCCGAGGTTGTTGATGTTGAGAAAGAAAAGACTCGCGAAGCCACGGCGGGTGCTAAACTCTTTGGCGTTCCAGATGTGGGGCGGTGGGAAGCAATAGAGGCACTGCAAAGTTCATTTCAAACAGACGGTACACCAGAAATCAGCGAAAGCCGTGTGGAAGGCGGTAGTGGTAGTTTAGACATACGACCTGCTCCGTTGTATCAGATTCTTGATAGTTATATTATAGCACAGACGGAAGCGGATGATATGATTATGGTAGACCAGCATGCCGCGGCTGAACGAATAAACTTTGAGCGGTTAATCGGGAAGTACGGGCAGCGGATAGACAAGCAGGCTCTTTTAAGACCTTACGTGCCCGAACTCAGTCCACATCAACTCTTTTTACTCCGTGAGAATGAGGATACGCTTAGGGACATGGGATTCGACATAGAGCAGTTTGGCGAGGGCAGTTATATTATACGTGCAATCCCCGTGGTTTTTTACCGGCTGATAGGAGAAGAGGAGATAATGGGTGTGATGGAGGATTTAGTGGAAGAGAGCGGTAAAAGGGAGGATAAGCTGCGGATTTTATTCGCTACTGCGGCTTGCAGGGCGAGTGTGAAGGCGGGGGAGAAGCTGTCGTATGAAAGTATGCGGCAGATAATGGAAGGATTAAAGAATACAAAGATACCCTATACGTGCCCGCATGGAAGACCAACGATAATTCGGATGAGCAAGAAAGAAATAGAGAAGAGGTTTAAGCGGAGGTAGGGAGTAAATTGTAAAATCCAAGCACGAAATCCTAAATCCTAAACACCTATGTTAAGTTCGTCCCCACTATTTTCTTATTCCTTTGTCCTATTTAAAGTTTTCTATTTTTCATTTTTTACTCATGCTCCCTTCGCTTCAGGACATACACCTATCCGCGGTCCAATGGCCGCACTATGGCAGACTTCGTCCTTGGTTAGATATGCGCTTTAATCAAATTCTCGCGGTCATCAAGCAATGCCGCATGTTTAGTGACCAAAGTCTGCACACCTAACCTTCTATCCGGAACTCTTCCTTGTTTTTCAGCAAGGGGGTAGATCACCTGGAGGAGTTTTCTCGCTGCTGCTGTTGCCGCAACGTTTGCCCCTTTCTTCTTTTTTATCTTGTTGTAATGCTTCGTTATCTTGCTGTCTGGACACCACCGCACATGCACTCTCACTGCTTCTACGAGTATCCATCTAAGATACTTAGAGCCTTCTTTTGTTATTCGCAAAACTTTTAAAAAAAAAGTTTATCAAAAATGCTTCGCGGAATAGCTCGTATTTCCTGACTGATGTACCCTTGGAACCAGTCCTGCGTATGAAAACACTTTCTCTTCATTTGAAAATCTGGAGCAATCCTCTATCTCTGAATATATTATCAGCGCTGAATACATGCCTATTCCCACTATCCCTGTCAACAACTTCACTTCTTCATATTGGTTTCCCACTTTCTCTATCTCTCTTTCTGCGTTCTTTAGTTCCCTATCCACCGCTTCATATATCAATAGATACGAATCTATAATCGGGTTCTTCAAATTACATAGCCATTTCTTCCCTCTTCCAACGAAAATACCCGCACCATCTGGATATTTTATGTTCCCCCTCCGCAGTTCTGTCTTTACCTGATTCTTTATTATTCCTCGATACTTACCCAGGAAGATTCTGTGCCTCACTAAATGCCTTAACGCCCTTACCTCCTTCGGCGGAACATAAGAGGTAGGCAAAAAAACCCCTCTCAGCAACTCTTCCAGCGTCTTTGCATCTATCTTATCCGTCTTTATCTTCGCTTCTGCTATCATCTTCGTCTTCAATGGATGTGCCAGAACCACTTTGTGCCCCAAACCTTCCAGCAAATCGTAGAAATAGTCGTAGTTGCTACTTGCCTCAAACGCAATCGTCATATCTTCCAGACCCGAAAAGAATTCCGCTATGTCTTTCGTCTCTGTCTTTATTCTCCCCTCTTTTATCAATTCTCCCTCTTTTTCACATACCAGGACCTGACAAAAACTTTTGTGCAGATCCAGCCCTGCGTATTCCATTTTTATACCTCTATGCTTTTATAGAGGCGAACTTAAACATACCATCAAATTCAAATATCAAATATCTAAATCCCGAATTCAGGATTTATATACTCTACCAAGTAGTAATTCATGCGTGTTCGGTTAAGTAACCCATCGCTCCATCAACCTCTCCCGCTTAACATTAGGATCGCATCCTTGACCGAGATAAATATCGTATAAGGTAAGCATATCAAGTTTCAGCTCCATGCATTCGAGCACTTCGGTTAACAATCGGTCTGCTTGTTCGGAGAACACCTTTGCCCATCGTAAAGGCGTGTATCGATTAGCGTTTTCAGGATTCGCATTCCGAATCAACCGTAGTATTCTGCGTGAGCACATTAACGTCAGAATAGCAATCCAAATCAAGCATTTCACAATCTCAGGGTTTGCACTCGGTATCTGGTCCATACGGTAGTGGCTTTTCAACTCTTTAAATACCAGTTCAATTTCCCATCTCGCTCCATACAGGAGTGCGATCTCCTCGGCAGATAGGACATCAACGCGAATATTAGTCAAATATGTGTGATATTTCCTAGATTCCGAATTGAAAGCACATACCATTCTAAATCTTCTCTTCACCGTACTCTGTTTCCCTTTATACTTTCTACGCTTGAATTCCACCTCCACTTCCACATCAAGTATCTCTCGCTTCAAACGTGGAAGTACATCCCGTAATTTTTTCCCTATGACATCTATCGAGTTCCTTCGACATTTCCGATTTACTCCAGCAATCCGCGGATTAGCGTTTCCTTTCAGCCTGCTGACGAAAAAGCCGCCATAACCGTCAATTCTGTCAAAGAATAGGTATTTGGAGTATCCTAGGTCGATGAGCAGAATGCGGTCCCTGAGCCAGGGTCCCAACCGGAGTATTTTAGCCTCTGAGGTCCTTTCCGGGTATATCCTCACCGATTTAGGGCTATCGGCAACAGCACTAACGATACATGAGACTTTAACGCCAGCAGCGATTTTCTTCGTCCTTGCAGCAGGCCATATCTTCGCAAGAGATTCATGCAGTCGGATAATCGTGCTGTCTTGAATAACCAAATCCTTAAAACGCTTCAATTTGTCATCCAAAACACGACCGGTTTGCTGTGCTTGAAACTCAATCGCATGAAGCACACATTTTCTGAGAAAATCGACCATTTCAGGTGTGAACCTGTCGTGGAAACTACTTATGCTCAATGTGGTCTTCGCTTTTTCCTCGTATTTCCATTTTAGCCCTCTGATAGTACTCAAAAAACGTACCCCAAACCCGAGCGTTGTTACCCAAAAAAGGATGACTACGTCAATTTTACGCTCCCGTTCAACAACCCCTGTTTCTCTTGTAGTGTTTCTCAAAAAAGCCTCTGGAAACATCTCAACAATGGTCTGTACCGTAGGATCTACACTATTTACCTTATCTGAAATCATACATTGGCTCACCAGGTAAAATAATCGCTTTTAGGCTATATAAAAAGTATCAATAGTTAGAATGTCAATCTCTTATCCGAACACGCGTGGAGTGATCTTTAGTAATCATATACGCACTCGGAGAAAAATCACCAAACTTATCCCATCCTCTAGCAAGATTAAAATTAGTATCGTCTGCAACAAAAGCTGCAAGTTTGACCATTCGTGTCGATTTTAAATATTTTGCCTTTTCATCAAATAACTCTTTTGCCCTAGATAAAACAACTATACAGAACTCGTCTTCTAAAAAATCTTTTCTATCCTGATTTACATCACGACTCCCTTTAGTCATAATTTCTTTTCTCTTTTTTTATTCTATATATGATGGACAACACAAAATAGACTTAAAAGTTTTTCACCTTTTTTCTTCACAAAAATGCGAAGCATTCCCCTCATTTATTCCTCCCATCCCTTAACCTATGGATAGCGAGTAAAGGCTTCCTTTCTTTGACCTAAACACATAAAGGAAAAAAAGGGGTATATAAAGCTTTCGTTTTTTCGGGCTTCATCTCGAAAGTCAATAATATTTATAAGTAGTTTGACAATGTCAAATTAATATCCTTTGCTTTTTGTTCATTCTTTCATAATTTTATTGCAATGGTTTGTAACTACTCACACCCTCGACCACAAAATTTATTATTAATAAGATTATATCATCCATTGCAATCATTGCAAATAAAATATTTCGTTTGATGGATGGAGAACGCGATGCACACACCCAACCGTGATGA
>JAYEII010000093.1:0-7425 GCA_034660015.1 Methanobacteriota archaeon
AATTTTGAATAACGTTTCCAGCATATACGACGTTGCGACCGAAGGGAGCAATGACCAGAAGGGCAAGGCGTAGCTGCAGCATATATGCTGTGTTAGGCGATGTGGCACACTTTATTTCCAACTTTCTGGCACTAACTTCTTTCCCTCTCGCCATCGTTCTACGATACAATTTTGAAACCATTCTTCATGTATATTGGCATGGTCCGTAATAATTATTTGGAAATCAGGTGATAATTGCTCAACAATATTTAACGCAAGTTGATACATACTACTTACTGCATTGCGGTCTTCGCCGCGTTCACCTTCGTCGGTTTGCTCCCAATCACGATCCTCAGGAAAGTAAACCTGGGAAGGTTGGTCAATGAAAAGAAAGTGGGGTACTGGCCTTCCGCGTTCAACAAACCATTTATGGAGTGCGAAATGTGCTATTAGGTGATAACCTACCCAGTTCTCACCACTCCCCATACGCTCCATTGGAATAGGGCCGTCCGTACCGTCAGCCACTACAGTGAGTCGTTTCAAATCAAGCCGAAGCGGATGTTCTGAATGTTCCAGACGAAGTTTTCGTGCCCATTCGCTCATGTCGCGAGCGAGTATCGAGAGGTAAGATTGAATTCGGTCCTGAACCGCTTCATCACTCAAATCATCTCTGAGTCGTTCTACATGCTCCCGTAATTCCTCAATCTCGCGCTTGAGATCGCTCGTATCTTCAAGGTGAGGCAGGCTTTCAAGATACAGCCCGATTCTCCCGAGAACATGCGCCCTTCGGGTAGCTCTGTCGCGTAGCATTTGAAGGCGTTGATTAGACGCCTGAATTGCTTCCAGGGCTTCTCGGTTCTCTCGTAGTTTCAGTTTGGCATCCTCAAAGCGTTCCTTTAGAGTCCTCACTACTTGTTGCATCTGCGGAGATCGCTCTTCCACTGATCGCATCTGCGCCTCCAGCTCACTGATAGATTTCCTCAAGTCTGTGATTAGCGGCGGTGCTTGTTCCTCAGTCAATTGCGATTGGCACAAAGGACAAACGTTATGACTTGCACCGTCCTTATCTTCAAACAGTTGTATGCTTCGTAAACGGGCAAGCTGTTCATTTGCTTCGCGAGAATAACCTTGACGATCAGTCGAAAGTGCCTGGGCAGCGAGTAATTGCTCTTTTATTCTGTGGACATCGTTGGTTAGCTGCTGTCGCTCAGTTTGTAAACGATTAAACTCATCACCTTCAATGCTGATTACCTCTTCTTCCTCCGGCAACGGCTGGGAGTGAATCTCCCTTAATAACGATACACAAACTTCCCAGTTTTCACCCACCGTGCCAGAAGGACGCAGCCCAATGTCAACCGCCTCGGATAGCAACCCGCTGGCTCGAGAAATGCCGCGACCACGAATCGCTTCATGCTCGGCGAGTTTTCTTTCCAAGCCACGCAGTTCTTGTCGTAGTCGTCGCAATTCGGCCATCTTTGCTACATATTCATCATCTACCGCGCCGAGAAAGTACGGAATCGTGTCCTTGATTGCCTGGGGAATCCATTCCTCGCTTTGTCTATGGAACAGATGTCTATTACTACTAATTTCGGTTTGGTGTTGGAAGCAATAGAAAAGGGCATGACGAATGTTTGCGCTGAGTGGTCTTCTTGTTTGTCCTGGTGGTGGCTCATGTACATTTTCCAATATGCCAGCATAGGCTGTCAAGAGGTCTTCAAGTGCCTTGAGATTCGTAGTCTGCACAAGCGAGGCGTGGTCTGGAAGGTTAACCTCTTGACCAACTGTGTGGAAAACGTCAGACGATGCAGCTTGTCCAGATACAGGCAAACGCCTTGCAATAAATACCTGTCCTTCCGTCACCTGAAGGCGGAGCCCGACCCACTCTACGGTCTCACGAATAATGCCTTCGGGGATTCTACATTCGGTAGCACCAAGGCAGTAATCAATGATCTCAATAAGGGCGGTTTTTCCAGTTTTTGATGCTCCGGTGATTATGTTGAGATGACCGGGGTTAAGAGGAAGTACGCGCTTCTCTCGATTGAATCCATACAAAACGATGTCTAATATTTGGAAACTCATGGGCGAACCCCCCAAAGAGCCATGACAGTCTGCACGGCTCCTGCTTTCGCAAACCATTTTCCTAAAAAGTGGGCACGCATTAAGCACTCACGTGCTTCAGCAGCATGGCTACGTTCTATTCTTCCCATGTCTGATTCATTGATAGTGGTCTCCAATAAGCCTCCCGATTTTGGTGCGATCCAATCATACAAAATTCCAAAATGAACGGCTTCCCATGTGTAGGGTTTGAGAGAAATTAACCGTTCGTAGAACAACACACGCGCAAAAGAATTACCCTGCAACCATGCAGCCATAGATGTACGTGTATTTGGCGGAAGAGATTCTCGGGTAGGCTTATGCAAAACTATGGGAAGAACTGAAAATACCAATGGAAATGGTAAGCCTGCATCGTTTACACTGGAATATCCAACTATCGTTGCCGTTAACGTGGTGGAACAAAAAGCGGGGTTGAGTAGGTACGCTTCTTCTTTCGGGCGCTTTGTCCATGTTTTCATGACGTGGCCTCCTGATCTTCAAGCAGTTGTTGAAGTCGCTCTCTGAACTCCAAGTGCCACCCAACGCGCTTTGCATCCGAAAGAATCTGGTAGGAGCCACGAGCAATCGATGGTTCGGTAATATTACGAATCTGGGGAAGAATGCCTGTCTCAACCCATCTGTAAAGCGCCTGCGCAGATGCCTTTTTAGCTTCCTCCGTTGCGATGTTACCTAATTCATCGCGCATTTGTTGGAAGAGAATGTCCCATTCTTCGACAAGCGCCTCCTCGTAACGGTCAAGCTCACCAATGAGGAGGAGGTCTTCGCGGACCCAACGCGACCGTTGCTCAAATGCCCGGAAATAGTTTCTGATAGCATGAAAAATACGCGGGTTTCCTATCTTTATTAAGCGCAATTGATGAACGAAAAGTCGATCTTGGTAGCCTGACGCATCAACGCTTGCTCTCATTATATCCTCATCAATCGGCAAGCTTTCTTGTTTGAACTGCTCTCTTAGCGATGTCATTTCGGAATTCAATTCTTCACTCATAATTGGTTTGGCGTCACTGTCGATTAGGTGCTTGACTGCCAGCCGATACCACCAACCTTCAAGGCGCTGAAGAAAGGAATCGAGAAAACGCTGTTCTGCGGCAAAGTAAACACCTTCCTTGAGTTCAGCATCGAGGTCATGGATATTAGGAGCACCATCGACGACAAATACGGATTCTATGAGCTGGCGTTTCTGCTCGTCGTTCAGTAATCGGTACGCCCCATATGCTAACGCGTTATCCCGGCTGGCGGATGATTCTGCTGTAGAGTTCAAGCGTTGCACAGCGCTTTCGGGGTTTCTCGATGCATCTGGTTTCAGATAATAGGCAGCACTGCCATCCGCAGTTTGAGCGGTTGTGATCAGAAAAAAGAGTGACCCTTCGGGAAGGTTGCCTGCTGTTATCGCTTCACACCAAATCCGAATTGTTTTCCAGAGATCTGGAGAACTGTCTGTAAGGTCACCTGTGCTTTTCAAGTGATGCTTAGTTTGGAGTAATTCTGGCGGTTCGCCTACTTCCTCAAAGACAACGTCGTCAAGCGTTTCTATGGATACCAAAAAATCCTGACCTTTTTTCAAGCGGTTAATGCTTTCCAAGAGTGCATATCGACACTGGTACAAATAACCAAGTGCTGACGATGCTGCTGAATGTGAACCTCTTTCCATTATTCTCATTTACTACAATCCCTTTTCAATTCTTTGTTATCTTATTAATTACTTGTTATCATAGTAAACATAAGAGACGCACCATTTCGCCTAACGTAGTATATCCGAACTCACTTCGCATATCTCTCCATTTTGCCATTATATCCGAACTCACTTCGCATGCACATCCCTCCGGTCGAACTTCTCATCCTCAAGCATCTTCCTCCTCTTTTATCTGCGAACTATCCTCCGGACTTTTAACTTTAGAAACCTTTACCTTCGCAGTCCTTATCAGTTTCGAGCCCAACATATATCCTTTCTCGAGTTCCTCCAGAACTGTATCCTCCGGAAGACTGTCATCAATGACCGTCATTATCACTTCGTGTGTATAGGGGTCGAACTTCTCGCCAACTGCTTTTATTGGCTTTAACCCTTCTTTGCCGAGCACCGCCATCAAATCTTTATATATCAACTCAATGCCCTCAACAAATGATGCTCTATCCTCATTCTGTTTCGCAGATGCAATAGCAATCTCAAGATTATCAATAAGCGGCAATAAACTCTTTGTTAACTCTTCAGTTGCGCGCATCTCATACATTTCTCGCCCACGGGCAACCGTCTTTTTATAGTTCTCAAAGTCTGCCTGAAGATATTTTAGGCGTGATAAATAATCGTCTGCTAACTTTGTCTTCTCTTCCAATTCCTTCTTCAACGTATCTACTTCAGTGCTTGTAACCTCTGCTTCTATCTCTTCAACTTCCTTTGCTTCTTTTTTCTGAACTTCTGTCAAACTCCTTTCCTCCCCTTTATTTTATTCTTCTAATTCCTCAAATTCTGCCTTGCTTGCACCGCATACGGAGCATACCCAATCATCTGGTATATCTTCAAATGACATTCCGCGTTCTATCCCACCGTCTGGATCTCCTTCCTCTGGATCATAGATGTATCCACAAACCGTACATCTGTATTTTTTCATCTTTTCTCAACTTCTTATTTTTTATTTTCTCAAAAATTTAAATCCTCTTTTCTAATAGGAATATATGATGAAAATCGAAGAAGAGTTGTTAAAGGATGTTCATGCACTTTTGCATCCGATAAGGTTTAGGATTGTGGAGCTGCTTGCTGAGAAGCCGATGTACATAAACGAAATACGCAATGCGCTGGGAGAAGAAAGGCAACTCGTTTCTTACCATCTTCTTTCTCTGGAGGAATATGGATTCTTGAGCAGTAATTACGAAATATCTGGACAGGGGAAGTTAAAGGGAAAAGTAATAAAGAAATACTACGTGACCGGGAAAGTGGAGGCAGTGATTTTAGAGCTTAAAAAGAGGCTTTCGACTTTAGATTGAGGTATTTCGAGCAATTACATACCCCTCTTTTTCATCTCGCATATCCGCTCAAGCGCTACCTTCAGCGCCCTGGATATCTTATTAGTTTTTTCCTCCATTATCCTGTCACACTCTTTTCTTCGTTTAAAATCCCGTAAAACGCTCTCAGATACCTCAGCTTCGTAAATCCCCTTGTTTTTTATCTCCACTTCTCTTCTTCCATTTATCTGCAGCCTCATCAGGACCTTATTTAATAATCCCTTCATAACCTCTCTAACTTCCATATCTATCAGCAGCCCCGTGTTCTCCCTCACATCTTCCTTATATGCGGGTGATTTTATAAGTTCACGGGATGCGAAAGGAGAAACAAAAATCCCTGTGTCCACTTCCTCCACCCGCAACTTCTCTGTTCCTTCTTCCCCTTCTAAAATTCCATTCATTATCTCTTTTAACTCATTATTTAATCCTGCTTTTTCGACGCCTCCTTTTTCACTCATTTTGGAAACCCCTAATTACAGTTGGTGAACCTCACATATAAAACTTCTGATTTTCATTCATTATGCACGTTAAAATAGAGAGTCCACAAAGCATTCCGAAAAATAACCCCTCGGATTACACAGATTTTCACGAGAACAGTTTAGCTTAGTTCGGAACGCCGTAGTATCGGAAGTACTGAAATCAGGTCTGGTAAGAAATCAACAATTTCCCTGCACTTTTCCTCAGTTCTTTTCAACGCATCCTCCGCACGCTTGCGCTCGGTGATTTGGTACATCAGTTCTTTCCCCTTTTTGAATAATGCTGCTTCCGCTTGCTTGTGCTCGGTGATGTCTCTTACAACTGCCAGAACACCTGTGGGTTTTCCGACATCGCACTTCAATAAAGTAACGTACATATATGTGGGGAAATGTGTTCCGTCTTTTCTTATACGCCTTATTTCACCCATCCATGAACCCTGTGCTTTTATCTGATTAATACACCTCTCGTTTTCATCTATCTGTTCCTCAGTATGTAAATCCACCACTTTCATTCCAATCATTTCTTCAGGGGAATAACCGTGCATCCTGGCAAAGGCATTGTTCATATATGTCAGATTTAGTTCTAAGTCACCCACCGCTATGCCGTCAATCGACTGTTCAACAGCAGAACGTAATTTTCTTATTTCCTTCTCCGCCCGCTTGCGCTCGGTGATTTCGTGCCCCAGTTCCACGTTTTTATTGAGTATCCTGGCATATAGCCTGGCATTTTCAATTACTGCTACAGCCTGGCTTGTAGCTATGGTTACAAAAGCTATCTCGCTTTCTGTAAATTCATGGGGATTTGCCATGTAGATGTTCAGCAGACCTATAACCTCTCCACTTCGTTTCATTGGCATAAATAACTGCGATGAGAAGCCCAACTCGCGGGAAAGGTCCATCCAGGGTTTATCTCTGGGCTCCTCGAAGATATTAGGCACCAGGTAATACTGCCCGGTCTTCAAAACCACGCCGGATGGACTCGTGGTAATTGGAACTCCCTTGCTGTAAACCCGTTCGATATAATCGTCTGGAAGACCAAAAGTAGCAACCATCTCAAGTTCACCGGTCTCCTCATTGACGAGCATAATAGAGCCCGAATGTGCGTCCATCGCACCACCCACAATGGTAAGAATCTCGTTAAGTATTTGTTTGAGGTCCTTCTTCAAGTCTATTTTCGAAATACTCAACAGTGCTTTTAACTCTAATTTTATCATTTATACTTTAACGTAAAAATATAAATCCCCGAATAAATATAAATATGTTTTGGTTTTTTAAAAATTCGAAAGATTTATATATTATCTATGAACATAAAGGGATTATTGATTGGGAAGCGAAAGGAGAAGGGGATACATGTTTGAGAAGGTCTTTACACCATTGGAAGTTAGAGGCGTAACAATTCCTAACAGGATTGTTTTTCCTGCATTTCAAACGAATTACGCAACCAGGGAGGGTTTTGTTACGGAGCGAATAACGAATTTTTATCGAAACATTGCTAAAGGTGGAGCCGGGCTTACCATTGTTGGCTGTATAGTCGTTTCTAAGGATGGTGTGGGAGCTACCAATGTCCTACGACTAACCGATGAGCAACATGAGGAGGGCTTAAAGAAGCTCTTTCAAGAGATAAAATCTCATGGCACCATCGTAGCAGCTCAACTGATACATTTCGGAAGGCAGACAAGTTCGAGTATAACCGGGCATCCTCTGGTTGCACCTTCGGCGATTCCCTGTCCCGTGATGAAGGAAACACCCCGAGAGCTGAGCGAAGAAGAGATTTGTCGAATTGAAGATGACTTCACTATTGCCGCTTTACGTGCCAAAAATGCTGGTGCTGACATGGTGGAACTCCACGCCGCCTTTG
>JAYEII010000094.1:0-7410 GCA_034660015.1 Methanobacteriota archaeon
GTATATAAATAACTTGTGTATACTGTGTCGAGGAATGATGCATTTTGCGTTCTTCCAATCAGTTTTGTTTTTTTATGGATATACCCACAATTCTTTCCCCGCGCGTCTATTATTTTCATTTTCATATTATTTCCCCTCATCATCGAAAACCCGACTCCTTAGATATTCTATAACAAGCCGTATTGCCCGCTCTATTGCGATATCCTTTTGCTCAACGATAATATCGCCGCTGTTCAATCGTTCATCAATAATGCCTGTCACACAAGCGGTGGGAATATTAAACAGTCTGCCCATAATAAAAAGCAATGAGCATTCCATGTCCATATTTACCGCACTTAGCCTGCTCCAATAAGTCACGGCATCGCTATATCTGGGCTCACCGGGCTGGTATCCGCGAAATCCATCTTTCCTACCCTGACCGGTATAAAGTGTTGCCGTAGAAACGGTAATTCCACGTACATAAGGAATCGCAAGTTTTTCCGCCATTTGAATCAATTCGTATGTCATCTTGATGTCAGGGACGGCTGGATATTCCGGGTCAGGAATAATTTGTGAAGATGCCCCGTCTAATCTTACCGCACCTTCTGAAATAGCGACTTTCCCTGCTGATGCTTCTTTACTTATACCGCCAGAGGTGCCAACACGAATTACTCCCTTTAATATCGGCATAATCTTGAATGCCTCGTCTAACATTATCGAAAGCCCCGGTCCGCCTATACCATGTGAAATTACTGCTACTTTCGTACCCTGTAGCGTTCCAACCCAGGTTCTATATTCTCGATTATTGCCGATTATTTCAGAATCATCCAGATGAGCGGCAATTTTGTCGGTTCTCTCCGGGTCACCACACGTGATCAACCATTGAGCATCACTTACAAGATTTTTACTGATAGCCAGATGGTATGTAGTTCGCATGTCAACAAATTCCTCCTTTTTCATCGTTTATTACCTCCTTTCGAGTGGTAATATCTCATTATTTAAATTATACATCCCCCCTCATTCTTTTATCCATAGCTAATTAAAATAGTCCATTTAAATATTTTTCCAAGCAGGTCTTTATTTCGAGTTCGCTTGACGTTCCGAGCGTATCTGAAGTTCCACGAAGGGGAATTTGAGTGGATGTGCGAAGCACCGTAGCCAGATACGCTCTGTTAGGCGACGTCCTATAAGAACAAAATTTCCACATCCCTTATCCTCTCAAAATCCTTATCCATTGTAACCACTTTCAATCCATGATATTTAGCCATGCTGTACTGGTAAGCACCATCAAAATCTAAATTTAGATTTTTTTTTTGTCCTGTCTCAAGACTATCTCCAAGAATACATTCGTATCCACTAAAAACATCATCTCCACTCCAAAGACTTGTGTTGCAACTCAACAGAAGTTACCTTTTCTCTAATTTCCGACAAAAACCCTTCCCAGTCAAACTTGAACTTTTTTGCTTTGGTCCCTTTGCCTTTATACTTCCTTAACAAAAAGTCCATATAATCTAAAACTTCTTTCCTTAAATCTTCAGGGAACTCCTTCATCATCACCTCGATTTCATTTTCATACATGATTTTTACCTCCCTTTGTTATATCTATTTTCCCGTATTTAAAGGATGTCGCCTAACCCCGGTATATCCGAACTCACTTCGCATATACCTCCTAAACTGAACCTTCTCGCTCATTATTTACTGCCTGACTTATAGATAGATGCATGTTATACAAAAACCCTTCGTATTTTTGCAATGACGCATAGCGTCTTGCAAGCAAAATAAGTTCTTTCTTGTTTTCTTAAAACAAACTAAAAATAAGGAAAATAGAGTCGAGAAGTAGGAAGGGATAAAAAATGGAAGAGAAAAGAGATTTTAGCGATTTGGAGAGAGAAGTGATAGAAAAGGGTAAATGTGCGCTTTGTGGTGGCTGTGTCGCTACGTGTAGATTGCTCGATTACGGGTATCTCAGCGTAGATTTTTCTGAAGAAAGACCGGTGATAAGAGAAGGACAGCAGTGTCCACCGGATTGTGGATACTGCTATTATCAATGCCCGCGGGTAGAGAAACCGGAGCTGAGGGAAGGACTTGAGGAGATGTACGAAGTTATCAGCGCAGACGAGGAGATAAGAAAGGCTTGTCAGGATGGAGGTGCGGTTACTTCGCTATTAGCGTATGCTCTCGAAGATGCGATAGTGGAAGGCTGCATAACCGTTGCAGATAAAGGGGAATGGAAACCGGAGGTGCAAGTGGCGATGAATAAAGCGGGATTGATAAAGGGAGCAGGCAGCAAATATACGCCTGCGGCAACGCTGACCGGTATAGCAGATGCCATTTTGAAGTACGACCTGTGGAGTGCCGCTCTGGTAGGGACACCCTGTGGGATGTCATCGTATGAAAAGATGCTCGTTGTAGGGCGGGGTACGCATAATGCGCACAACTTTTCATCCCATATAAAGTTGAGAATAGGCCTGTTTTGCCTGGGCACTTATTCGTATGAAAAGCTAATGAATGAATACCTTGAACACGAGCAGGGTATTGATATAAGCGAGGTAACAAAATTGCAGATTAGCGAGGATGTTTTACACGTGTATGAAGGTGAGAAAGAGCTGCTAAGCACGCAAATTAACGAGGTAGAGGATTATAAGCGAGATGGCTGCAAGGTGTGTGAAGATTTCACCGGGCTGTTTTCTGACATAAGTGTTGGAAATGTCGGCTCACCAGCGGGTAAGTCATCAGTTATAATTCGCACTGATTTCGGGAAGGAGATATTTGAAGGTGCTCTGGAGCGTGGGTATATAGAAGCAAAGCCAATGGACAAGTCTGGTGTGGATTTGATACACAGGTTAATGAAAAAGAAGAAGGAAGCAGGGATTGCAGAGAAGGAGAGGAGGAAGAAGAAGTTGATGGAACAGATGAAGTAATAAAAAAAGAGGTTAAATCCCAATGACAAATAACTATTTACGTAATTATGAATATATATTCATATAGTTAGTGAAAAAAACAAAAAGGGAAAGGTGAAAAAAGGGATGAAGATATGCGTAACCGCAACGGCAGGAAATTTGAATGCACAGGTAGACCCGAGGTTTGGAAGGTGCCAATACTTCGTGTTCATTGATTCAGATACGATGGCGTTCGAAGCGATGGCAAACGAAGCTATTGCCGCACCAGGTGGAGCAGGGATTCAAGCGGCGCAGACAGTCGTGAACAAAGGAGTAGATGTGCTTATATCAGGAAATGTAGGTCCAAATGCGTTTCAGGTGCTTTCCACAGCCGGTGTGAAAATTGCAACGGGCGCGTATGGCACGGTGCAAGAAGCAGTTGAGATGTATAAAACTGGTAGACTAAGTGAGGCGGGAATTTCGACAGTTGCCGCTCACGCGGGAATGGGTGCTGGCGTAGGTACAGGCGCAGGATTTGGCATGGGCATGGGAGGCGGACGAGGCGGCGGTAGAGGACGTGGTATGGGCAGAGGTATGGGACTTGGCATGCAGCAGCAACCAATGCCCTCGCAACCGCAACCACAAGCGCCGCAGGCACCAATAGCACCGAAAACAAAAGAAGAAGAAATCGAACAGCTATCGAGCATGGCAAGTAGGTTGGAGAAAGATTTGGAAGAAGCGAAGAAAAGGATAGAAGAACTTAAAAAGAGGTGAATAAAAATGGCAAGAGGAAGAGGAAAAGGATTTGGAAGAGGTTTTTGGTCTGGCTTTGGACCCGGAAGAGGCATGGGAATGGGCAACCCTTATCCATTCTGCAGGAACTTTCCGTGGCTTCCCAGAATGTGGTGGACAGGAATGTATGGAGCAATAGCACCAGCTCCAGGAGCATACCCCGCAGTGCCATATTATGGCTACTCCTATCCGTATCCCTACGGGAGATGGATAAGATAAAATGAGTGGCATGGGAAGAGGAGGAGGAAGAGGTCAAGGAATAGGACGAGGTGGTCAAGGGCAAGGGAGAGGGGGTGGCAGCGGATTGGGTCCCGGCGGAGAATGCCGATGCCCGAATTGTGGATATACAATGCCACATCAAGTAGGGGTGTCATGCTATCAGCAAACTTGCCCAAAATGCGGGTCTAAAATGACAAGACCGTAAAGAGTTTGTTAGGAGGTGAAAAGAAAAAAAATGGGAGGAAATAGATGGAGAAACATGTATTATCTGACTGGTTTGCCCGGCTGGATGAGGTTTGGATACTCACCAGGCTGGGTAGGAAGAAGCCCAACGGGAATGCCGCCAGGTGCGCAGTATCTCACTCAAACAGGACAAATGCCGCAGTTTGCTTCATGGATACAGCAGCAAGCACCGGCACCGGCAGGCGCGCCTGTTGCACCAATGGGCATGCCAGCAATGCCGAAGGAACAGGAGATTTCTATGCTTGAATCGCAGGCGAAGATGCTTGGTGATCAGTTAGAGCAGATAAAGAAGAGATTGGAAGAGTTGAGCAAGTAGAAACAGGAGGTAAAGACAAAATGGGTAAATGTGAACTGTGTGGAAAAGAAGGGAGTAGAATGGAAGCAGACCACAAAGAGCTTGGACGCATTATGGTTTGTCAGGAGTGCTGGTCAAAGCTATACGAGAAGAACAACATGGCAGCGGATATCGGCAGTTCTGGCAGCAGTTGCGCCTTTTGCAAGTAGAGTAGGTAGGGGAAAGAGAGAAGATAAATCCACTCTTTCTTTCTCTTTTTTATTTGTATAGCGGGAGTAAAAAACCACGAGATTTGGCCAATAGAAACCCAATCCTCGTGGAAATCTGTGTAATCTGAGGGGTTATAAAAGGAGCATGCAACAACCATCGCAATTAATATGGAAGGCATTTGTTGACGAAAACCTTTGCGTAGGGTGTGGGAAATGCACCGAAGTTTGCTGGACAGGTGCAATTAGGATTATTGATAAAAAAGCAGTAATAGACGTTAACAAGTGCATCTGCTGCGCTATCTGCGTGAGGACTTGCCCGCGAGGAGCGATTAGAATAGTTCCATATTCGTTCCCCATTTTACAGCGAGAAGAGGCAGAGGATTTGGATGAGATAAAAGCGCAGCTAAGGGGGATAGGGACGCAACTTGAGGGGATGGAAAGAAGTATTGAAGAGTTATAAAAAATGGAAAAGAGTGATAAGACAACCATAAACATAAAATGCGGAAAATGTGGCAAGCCAATATTAGGAGATGTTTACGAGTTTGGGGGCGTTAAGCTGTGCGAGGATTGCTATATGGATAAAGTAATAGCTGCCCAGCCGAAAAAGTGCTTGATGAAATGAAAAAGGAAAAGTGTTGAAACAAATAACCGTTATAAGTGGAAAAGGAGGCACGGGGAAAACGACACTTGTAGCCTCATTCGCCGCCCTCGCAGAGAACAAAGTCATTGCAGACTGCGATGTTGACGCACCAGACCTCCATCTGCTGTTGCACCCGGAAATCATAGAGAGAGAGGAGTTTAAAGGACTGAAAGTTGCCGTTATGGATAAAACGCTCTGTACCGAGTGCGAAATATGCGAAGAAACATGTAGATTCAATGCGATAGCTTTGACCGAAGAACCAGGTTATGCAGTCAATCCCGCACGTTGTGAGGGCTGCGGCGCTTGTGTGTTCTCGTGCCCGCAGGAGGCAATTATGCTGAAAGAACGTGTTTCTGGTTGTACATTCATATCAAAAACTGAATATGGCACAATGGCGCATGCGCAGCTAAATATCGCGGAAGAAACGTCTGGAAAACTGGTCACAGAGGTTAGAAACCGCGCACAGCAGGTTGCAGAAAAAGAACAACGTGAACTCATTCTGATTGACGGAGCGCCAGGCATCGGCTGTCCTGTAATTGCGTCCTTGACTGGCGTGGACCTCGCACTCATCGTTACCGAGCCCACGATGTCCGGACTGCATGACCTCGAACGAATCCTGGATGTGACCAGACATTTTGGGATTGGTTCAGTCGTCTGCATCAACAAATACGACATTAACGAGGAGAACAGCAAAAGAATTACCGAGTTTTGCCGGCAGCGTGGAATAGGGGTCGTTGGAAACATCCCCTACGACAGCATGGTTACTGCGGCGATGGTTGCGGGCAAGCCGGTGGTTGAATTCTCGGAGGGCAGGGTATCGGATGCGATAAAGGATGTGTGGAGGTGCATAATATGAAAATAGTTTATGGACCGGTTCCATCACGGCGTCTTGGGCGCTCTTTAGGCGTTGGCCCAATTCCATTCAAAACCTGTGACTATTCCTGTGTGTACTGCCAGCTCGGCAGGACAACACACATGACCAATCAGCGTAGGGACTTCTTCCCTCCGGAAGAGTTGTTGAACGAAATCAAAAGGATGATAGAAGTAGAAAGCAGCCGTGGCGAAATAGATTTTGTCACTTTCGTAGGCGAAGGCGAACCAACTTTATGTAAAAGTCTTGGCTGGTTAATCCGCAAGACCAAAGAAATAGCAGATATCCCCATAGCCATTGATACAAACGGGTCGCTTCTTTACAGAAAAGACGTAAGAAACGACCTCTCGGAAGCAGACGTTGTTATGCCATCGCTTGACGCAGGCACTGCCGAAACATTCAGACTGATAAACAGACCGCATCGTGGGATTGTTTTTGAAGCGGTTGTCGAAGGTATGGAAAAGTTCAGGCAAGAATATGATGGTGAGATATGGATGGAAGTCATGCTGGTAAAGGGGCTCAATGACTCAGCAGAGGAATTAGAAGCGATAAAAAGCAGGCTTAGCCCCTTAGAGCCCAACCGAACGTATATAAATGTCCCGATAAGACCGCCGGCGGAACCGTGGGCGGTGCCTCCTGATAAAGAGAGCATCGCATTAGCACATGCGATTCTCGGTAGTGTTAATGTAGTAGATATTACGGCGGAAGAGACGGGAGAATTTTCTATCGAGGGATTTACAAACCCCGAAGACGCAATATTAGCAATAATAAAGCGGCATCCAATGAGGGAGGAGCAGGTTATAGAAACGTTAAAGAAATTTGAGGTAGAGAAAAGGGATGTTCACGACAGCTTAAAAAGGCTGGAGGAAAGCGGAAAAATAAAGAAAGTAGAATACAGAAAAAAAGTCTTCTGGCTTACAATGGAGGAAAAGAGAGGACATGCTTTAATTGTTTAATAGCAGGAAGAAATAGCAATTTTTATATATGACGAAGAAGAACAAATATAAAGGAGAGTGATGAGAAAAAATGCCAGCAGTAGTGGATTTGGAGAAGTGTGACGGCTGTAAGGGAAGGAAAGAGAAAGAAACGAGTATGTGTGTAGAGGAATGCCCGGTAGAGTGTATAAGTCTGGTTGAGGAGGACCCAGGCACTGCTCCACATGGAAGAGAGCAACATGCAGTAGTAAATGCTGAGGAGTGTACCGAGTGTGAGATTTGCGTAGACGTATGTGAGCAAGGTGCGATAAGCATGACGGAGGCGTAAAGATAGAGCGAGCGAGAGAG
>JAYEII010000095.1:0-7329 GCA_034660015.1 Methanobacteriota archaeon
AAATAGCTTGTTAGGTTATTTATACCCGAGCCAGCGAAAAAGTCACTTTTATCCCTCGTGATAAGTCTAAGCTGGTTGTGAAGGTCAAATACGGTATTGTTAACGGGCGTTGCAGTTAGAAGAATCAATTTCTTTGGTTTTCCGGTGGCGAGAATTTTAAATACGTTCTCCCATCTGTTTGTGTTCGCATTTCTGAAATTATGTGATTCGTCTATTACGAGGAGGTCAAAGTCCGCGTATTCTGCAGGATTGAACGAATCTCTACCCACGAACTCCATGTGCTCGATGTCTGCACGGATGCTTGCACGTCTGAGTTCGGGCTCCCATAGCAGTTCTTTAAGTTGTGCGGGACAAATAAGAAGAGCTTTTTGCCGTAGTTTGTATGCGTAGTCGTCAAGGAGTTTAAGAGCCAAGAAAGTCTTACCAAGACCAACAGAATCAGCAAGTATTACGCCGCCGTATTTTTCAAGTATATCTCGCGCATTCTGATAACCATCGTGCTGGAAATCCGCGAGAATAATCGGGCTTGGTGTCTCCTCCTTTGGACTTACCTCGAGTTCAAATCGGTCTCTGAAATATTCGTATAGAATTTTGATATAAAGTTCATAAGGCGAGTATTTGGAAGTAAAAGAGGAGAGAATGTCGAGAAGTTTGCCCTTATAATCTTCTGATTTGTTCCAAAAACCACCAAACCAATTTATTAATTCCCTCACCGCGGATTCTTGTTTCAATACCGCATTCAACTCGTAATTTTTGGTGAGTCCTGCATAGGTGAAATTAGACGAGCCAACGAATCCAACGCCACCCAGATAAGGAACCCCGTCAATGATATATGCTTTCCCATGCAAAAACTTATGTTTAAACGCTCGAACTTCAACTTTTTTCTGGTTTATAAAATCAACGAATTCTTTTAGAAGAGGCGGCGTTTCGCGTTTGTTCATCGCTATTTCTAATTCGTCCCACAATCTATCGCCGATGACAAATTCGCGTTCCTGCTCCTTTCCGAGCAGTAATTTAAATTCTTTTGCTTGTTCAAGCCCGTTTTTTAAAACGGCAAAGCCGCCGTGGTTGAAATATGCAGTGACAATGCGGACGCTTGGCTCACCTTGTTCGAGCAGTTGGTTCAACACGGCACCGAGTTTTTTGCCTTCTGAGTTGTCTATGATGTCGGGAAGTCCTTCGGTCATTTTTCTTCTTCTCCTCTTTTTTAATTTTTCTTGTAATATAAATAAATGCAAGCACGCCTAAAATGCCCGTAGATAGACGAAAAACTCACAATACCACTCAAACATTGAACAAACTTAACCCAAAATTCGTAAACCTCTCAAAGTGCGTTCTGTTCAATGTTAACAGCAAGGCATCTCGATTTATGCAAACTGCGGCAATCATTGTATCGAACCTGCCAGCAGGTTTGCCAATCTTTTCGAGCTCTACTTCAAGCTTCGCAGACAAGAGTGCATCGCTCCTTGTGTAATCTAAGATGTTGAATTCCATAAGTTCGCTTACAATCTCCTTTTTCACTTTATAAAAACCATAAACTATCTCATGCAGGTTAATTGAAGTAGTTGCAATCTCATATCCTTCTATTTTTCCCAGAATCCGCTCCCCCTGTGCTGACTTCTTATCGAATATCTCAATCAAGACGTCAGTATCTAAGATAATCATTGAAATCTCTCTTCTCATCTCTTTTCCTGTATATTTCCTCGAGAATTGCCTCTTTTTCCTCACCGCTTAGCTCAATGCTTTCTCTAATCTTTTTAAGCACTTCGATTCCTTTCCCTCCTCCAAATAATCTTTCAATAAAATCACTGAGCGGCACATCCCCTTTCAGCATGCGAAGTTTCTCATATACATCGTCCCTTATCGTTATTGTTTTGGTCATGTTTAAATTTAATTGATTTCAATAGGATTTAAATAAAATATTATTTAAGAAAAAAGCGAACTAGCCAAAAATCTGTTCTTCGATTTATTTATCTGACTCCGAAACTTTTTTCTCCTTCATGACCTCCCAGTTTTGGATTAGAAAAGTAGACATGGCACCAGCTAAGTTTACTGCCAGTTCCGCGTGAATTGCTCGGGGACCCAAATCAGTGGTCGATTTCCCGTGAGCATCACCAAGAACATTTCTGATAGCCGCCAAACCTCCGACAACGGCTTGGCAATTGCCAAGTACTTGACGAACAAGCGGTTCAGTGTTCATAGTTGGAGCTAAAGAAAGTTGTTCAGATGTGATTCGATAGAGCTTTGGCAGGTCAACATCTTTGGGGTACTCTACTTCCGAAAGGTCGAGGATGTGTTTGCATACTGTTTCGATAAGGGTCCTTGCCGCTGTGATGGCCCCCTCAGGATCGCTACTCTTGCGAGCAACGGCTTTTTCCCAAGCGCTGTGAACATGCGCAGAGTCTATTTTCGATAGGATTTGAGTTATTTCCTCTCCTGCGGGATTCCTCCAAGCCTCTCCAGTTCTTGCAACCCAGATAATATTTCTGATAAAAACATTATCAGCTAGTGCACACTCGCGAATGGCGCTCTCGACCTGCTTCACAAGGGGTGCAAGCTGGCCTAAAATCTTCTCTTTTAGAAGTTTTCGTGGGGCTGCTACTTGAACATCGAACAAATCGTATGTGCGCCCTCCTCCATTCTCAAGAGCTGTATCCACATACTGGGTATCAATCAAACACTGTTCTATGATCTCAGCTGCTTCATGTTCGTCACCATCCTTTAACCATTGCACTACCAATTCTACCAACGATTGATTAGACATTTTTTCCTCCCTCTCCATTAACTTCCCCCATATATCCCCTCCACCTTCCCATTTATTCGTTTCTGAACTTCTTGAAGTTCCTTCCACAACTCCACTTTCTCATCTTTTTCTTCTGAGGCATACCGCTTCTTTTGTATCTCAATTGCTTCCTCAACGAGGTTTTCTATCTCTTTTCGCTGTGTTTCGGTGGGGATGACGATAGGAAGGAGGCGGAGGTCATTGAGTTCAGGTTCCACAGTGTGATTCAAGTATTCCTTGGTTAGATAAAAAGCAAAGTTCGAACTAAGAAATGCCGTCAAGTAATTAGCACTGAACAATTCCTCTATAATCAGATGCGGTTCTAAAACATGAGATTTATGCTCAAATACGGTATGCTCCGCTATCTTCACTCTAAATTGACTCTCTGAGATGGAAGACATACTCACCCCTCCCCTGAAATAATAATCAGGATTCCTGATTACGGGCATTGCAGCCCCTTTCTTGCCAGAATTTTCAAATAACCATTTTACACTTCCTCTTGACCAATCAATGAAATAAATGTTTGGCGCCCAATAGATTTCTTCCTGCCCTGTATTCTTTTCAAGCACAATCCACTTCCCTTCGTTTGTTAATCCCCTATACTCTTCCACCACCCTCTTTTTCAAGTCCGCACCCAACCCCTTCAAATCATCAGGCAACTTTGATAACTTCCACAAACTTTTCACATCGCTTTCCTTTTCCGGAACACCACCAAAAATTATCACTCTTCGCATAACATCCCTTATCTCAGGTGCAAGACTTTCAAGATAGGAACCCGCATCAAAAACATCCTCTTTCTTGATCACCTTGTAGATGAACCCTCTTGGAAACCCTAACTCCTTCTCTTCAAACTCCTTTCTCAGTTTATCCCGTGCACCGTTCCTCGAACGTTTCGCTAACAGTTCTTGATACTTTTCAAATATTTTCGGCTCTTTCCTCTCCCACTTCCTTTCAAACTCTTCAAGCCTTTCCTCTATTCTCTTCGCCTCTTCCGTGCCTTCAAGCACAGCTAAGAAACTTCCATTGTCCGCCGTTGCCAAGCCTTGCCCACCCTCGGTAATCAAACCCAAAAGAGTAATGTCGCCGGGCTTTAACGTCCTCAAATATTTCTCTATTTCCTTTTTGTTCTTCTGTATATCCTTGCTTGATTTTATCTTCGACCACCATTCCTCATAAAGTTCGTTCATCTTCGGCATGAACTGTTCGTACAGCTTCAGGTTCTTCTTGTTCGGCGTGAAGAACACGCGCTTAACTGCTTTCTTATAGAGTTCCACCGGCACTCGATACTGCCCAATTGGATCGATTTCTCGTGGGTTGGACACCTCCAATTCCTTATCGCCAATCCTTACGGCATTCTGCGTATCGTATGCCTCTATTTCCTTTAAACCTTCAAATACAATTAGCTGGTCTTCCCAGCTCCCTTTTTCATCGCCACTAACTTCTCTCGCATCCAGAAACGTGAAGTTATAGTCCGCAAGACGCTCTCGCTGAACGATGTAAATAGCAGTGTTAACCGTTGCCTGAAACGCTTTTGGCGTGAGTATAAGCCTTCGAATCCGGTTAGCCTGTAAAAGTTCTCGCATCCTCTCCTTCCACGCAAGCGTGAGATAAGTATCTGAAGTGATAAACGTTACGATTCCCTTCGGTCTTGCAAGTTCAAAAGCACGGAAAGAAAAATGCACGTAGAAGTCGTCAATAAAGCCATAATGAAGTTTTAAATCGTCACGATACGGTAATTCCGAGAGTTTTTGTGTTCGTACATATGGGGGATTAGCAATAACAATATCAAATCCCCCTTTTTCTGTGTATACCTCTGCAAAATGTATCTGCGGTAGAAAAAAGCTCTTTTCACCCGATTGCTTCAGTTCGTTCAGAAGCTTTCCTGCGTTTTCGGCCTCTTCCTTTAATCTCTTTAGTTTCTTTTTCTCCTTTTTAGGTATTCCTTTCTCCACCCACTTATATTTTCCACTTATCTCGATGGCTTCTCTTGTTTTCCTTTCCGCTTCTCTGGTTAGCCACTTCTCAATTATCAGCCATTCTATTTCCTCTGAACGCTCACGAAGTTTCTTCTTCTCTTCCATGTCCGTTTCATTCAGAAGCTTACCTTTCAGATTCCTGAGTTCCTCAATCAATTTCAGTGTTTCGTCTTCAACGAAAGTTTTCTGAACCCCTTTCTCCAGTAATTTCTTGCCTCGCCAACTTTCTACAAGGCTGTTCCCCACCAGCAATTTATAATCAAGATTTGGTAACGGCTCAACATAATCAAGTTCTTCATCCACGACCAACGAGAGCCAGAGTCGCAGTCTGGCAATTTCTATCGCTTCTGGTTCGATGTCCACACCATAGAGATTGGACTTGATAATCTCTCTTTTTAGTTGTGCATTTGTTACCGCTCTCTCCAATTCAGCCGCCAGAGCGGTTTTCAAGCGGATAATCTCGTGCATCAATCCGACGAGGAAAGCACCTGAACCTACTGCAGGGTCGAGAATCCGAACTTTATCCAGCGATTTGTAAAGTTGCTCGGCTTCATCACCAGATAAATACTCCGTGCTACTATCTTCCACGAGTGCCAGGACTTTATGCCTCGCTATATCGGTAATACCTGCAAGATATTCTTTCAGGCTCTCCCTGCACATATAATGCACGACTGGACGAGGCGTGTAGAAAGTTCCTTTCGCTCCCCTTTCCTTCTCCGCAAGCATATTCTCAAAGAGTTTTCCGAGCAGTTCGGGGTCAAGACTCACTTCTACCTCTAACGGCGTGTTCTCCTGAACTGTGAAGTTATAGAGGTTAAAGAAGTCTATTATCTCGCGGAATATAGCATTTGGCAATTTCACATCGAAATTATAATCCTTTTCAAAAAGTCCACCGTTTAGATATGGAATAGTCCCAAACTGCGAGTCATAGTTCGTTCTCGGCTTGTTCAACACCTCAAAAAATAGAGGCTCTAAAAAGTCATTATAAAAATTCTTATGCTCCTGCTCGGCTCTGTCCAGCAATTTGCCTACGAATTTCTTATCCCCGTTTAGCCATTTTTTCTTTTGCAAGAAGTAAAGGAAAATCAACCTGCCGAGAATGCGTTGTGCGAAAGTTTCAAGATATTTCTCATCTTTAAAAAATATGATTTTTCTCTTATTCGACTCTAAAGCTTCTTTAAGATGGTCAAATTTGTCTTTGTAGGTTTTAAAGAATTTTTCCGTTACCCTCTCAATGCTGAAGGCATCAAGATGTTTCGCCCAAGGGTCCGCTTCGCCCGGAGCGAGTTTTAAAGCTTCTAAGACCTCTAAATCAGTATGATAAACATTATCGCGGTCTATTTGTAGAATACGGAGTTTTAGCTTTGTCTTTTTCTTTGTCCTATCTTCTGGAGAAAGAACTCGTTGAGGACTTACGAGAACAAGTGGATTATATTCCTCGGTAGTAAAAACAAAAAGGGTATTCACCTGCGGGTGTTTGTTGTAAAAAGGTTCCAGAACCGCTCTTATGTCCGTTCGGCGTAAGCGTTCCGCTTCGATAACATAAATCCGGAATTGCGTTCCATCTGTTTTGTAATCGCTTATGAGGGCAATGGATTTAATAATGTCCTTAGCTCGTTCTGATAGCTCTAAATTTAGTTCCTTGTCAAGGATAATCTCTTCCGTTTGATAATTCAAGCTGTTCAGGAACGCCATTAGCGAATGCCTGTCCGTGACCCCGGCAATGTCATCCATTGTTCTAACAATAGCTACTGTTACGTATAATTTTTATCGCAAAAAATCCGCTCTTCTTCTCTACCTCAAACTCAACGTCCAAAAATTTCTTTGTCACGTACATGTTCGTTTCGAGATGCTTCGTCACTTCACGAACCCACATCTCCGACTTGCCGTTTGCAAGAGCGATATAAGGAATAAGCTGGTCGGCAAGATAGACATCAACCGTAGATGCGGATTCCAATTCGTTTATGATGTTCCCTGCTGCTTCTTCACCCACGCGTTCCGCTCGTTTGCCTCGCTCGCCCAATGCACTGCCGCTTTTGTAGCCCTTCCATAGCGTTATGCCACAGCCCGTTGTCCTATTACCGTTCTCATCAATCTCGGTTTTTAGCTTGCTATCGTACCCCGCCGCATTTAATACGCTTTCGGCGGCTTTCGCCTGTCTTTCCGCTACGTGCGCCGGAAGCCCACAGGAATGAGAAATGCCCTTTACGACCCCCTCTCTTTCTCCTGTTCTCTCGCTCTCTACTAAAACAATTCCCTTCAACTGATGCGAAGGCGTTATTTTTGCTTCCACCAATCCGTCACCTTTTGGGTAATAACCCCTACGTTTCAGGTCGAGATGCACGTCACAACCCATTTCACGAATAGCTTTGAGAAACACCTCAGTGTAAAAATCCATTGGTGGCGACCATTTAACGTCTGTTCCGCCTCTTATACGTACTTTTGTCTCGCTATCCGCAAAAACCGCAACTGGAATAAGACACTGCAATAGTAATGTGATGCTTCCCGCAGTGCCTATGTCTATTTCACCTTCAAATCCGTTTAACGCGCCAGGTGCGAATTTTAACCCTG
>JAYEII010000096.1:0-7249 GCA_034660015.1 Methanobacteriota archaeon
TGCGGAAGAGAGAAGGGGGCTTGAACTGTTCGAGGAGAAGTGCTATGAATACGGATTACTCTGAATGTAAGGATTATGTGGAAAAGAATCAGGGAGGTGCGGATTTGAGTTTTAAAGAGGCGTTGCATCTATTTGAACTGCCTTTACCTGTTATTGGCGGAATAGCAGATGAAATAAGGAGAACGAAGTGTGGCGAGCTCGTGACATTCGTTGTTGATAGAAACATAAGCTACACGAACCGATGCGTATCGAGATGCAAATTCTGCGCCTTTTACGCTAAAACCGAAGAAGAAAGCTATATTTTAAGCAATGAAGAGATATTGAGGAAGGTTAAGGAAACGGTTGACGTAGGCGGGACGCAAATCCTCATTCAGGGTGGACTCGACCCGGAAATCCGTATTGAATGGTTTGAAGATTTGTTTTCCGCGATAAAAGGTGAATTCCCGGGCGTACAGCTTCACAGCCTGTCGCCTCCGGAGATTGGTTTCATTGCGCGGAACGAGGAGCTGAGCATACGAGAAACGCTGGAAAGGCTGAGAGAAGCGGGGCTTGATTCTCTGCCGGGCGGCGGTGCGGAGATACTGAGCGATAGCGTTCGAAAGGTTATCAGTCCGAATAAGGTCAGCGCTGACGGTTGGATTGAAGTAATGGAGACTGCACACGGGATGGGAATGAAAACAACGGCAACAATGATGTTCGGGCATATTGAACGCAGCGAAGACATCGTGGAACATCTGTTCAGGATACGCGATTTGCAGAACAAAACGGGAGGCTTCACTGCTTTTATACCGTGGACGTTTCAACCGAAGAACACGGAACTTTACGACATTATAAAGGAGCCGGTATCGGCAACGAGATATTTGCAGGTGTTGGCGATTTCGAGGGTTGTTTTGCATTCCGTAAGGAACATTCAGGCTTCGTGGCTCACGCAGGATTTTGAAGTGGATAAGCTGGCGCTATTTTTCGGTGCGAACGATTTCGGCGGCACGATACTTGAGGAGAACGTTGTAACTGCGGCGGGAAAGGAGCACAAACCGGCAAAGGTGAAGGATATTATCAAAGCGGTGAAATCAGTTGGCAGACCGGTAGCACAGAGGGATACGGGATATGAGGTGTTGTGATTACGACGGAGGGTTTGGAAATTCATTTAACGTTTGCGTGTTTGCGAAGTGACTTTTGTCACGCCTATCCTAAAAACAAATCCACCTTCCTTTATCGCATTGTAAACCTTTACTTTCATCTGCTTCTGCTCTTTTGATTGAAATTACTTCTTCGTTTCCTTTTTAACCTTTCGCATGCGAAAAGCCAAATATGAAAACAGAACACCAAGCGAGAGCAAGATCATGCCGAAAATTAAATACCTTGGTTCGTAGAGAGGCACAATCTCTTCAGCTTCTTCTATTCCTGGAAAAGTGCTTTTGATAAACCAATATATCTCAATAATTCCACCAACAAAGCTGAGTGCCGCAGAAGACAGAAGTAGTATTATCTTTGTCATTTCATGTGGATGGAGCAGCCTTTTTCCTTTTTCTGTTAGCTCGTAGTATATCCATTTGTTCCCATTATCGTTCTTCTTCATCAAATCCGTATCAACCAATCTGTCCAAGTTTTCGTGAATCGTGGATTTAGGAAGATTTAACTCTTTGGATAATTCACTTACAGTCATACGCCTTACATCAATGCTTTTGAGGATATCTGCTCTTGTGTCTGAGGATAAAGCACCAAGAGTTTTCTTATCGAGTGTTATTTTATCTTCCATCCGAATAAATTGTTATACATTCTAACTTATATTTTTTTCTTGTAATTGCTGTTATTTATGCATTTTGAAGCGCAAACTCCTTGATGAAGAGATACCTTTTCTGCCGCCAGTTTTGAAAATCATCAGAATCACCACTATCGCTAATTATCCCACTGTACACGATTCTATATCGTCCAAGTGTTATGTTTCCTCGTATCGCAGCATCGGTTTTATTATGACGGTGCTTTCCGCTTGTGTCCCATTTGCTTTCATCCTCATCCACATTTGGATCTCCAGTTTTCTTACCTGGTCTCAATCTCCACTCTGCGTCAATACCAAACTCTGCCATTCCTATTCGTATCCATTCTCCTTTCTCTTCCTTGTGAATCTCCCAGGGTCCACCATAGGAAAACATAACAGTTTTATTTCCATCATTAGCAATACCAAAGGTCACAATATCGCCGATGACATACGATTCCTTGTCGGTATATACATGCACATCCAAATGCACTTTCTTGCCCGTATCTACATGCACTGCATAATCTACGGCAGAGTTAAGTGGCTCATGATGCTCAATCACAATATATGTGCAGACCAGTACCGATGCCAACACTATTCCTATTAATACCAAATATTTTCTGCTCATTTTTATACATACATACTTTGATTTGATGGGGAAAAAAAGAAAAAAATTTTAAAAGATTTTGGCGGTTTCCATTTCCAAGCCTTCACTTTATGGAGTTATATCCACTGTTATGCTATACGTTCCGCTTCCGCTAAATGCATAGCATCCGGTCTTCCACGTTCCACTCGTAACTGGCGGTGAGACTTTGACCCATTCAGGATTAGCCAAGTATCCACTATACGTTGAGTTTGGTATTTCATAGCTATTATGCGATTCGGTGCTTGTCCATCCGCCGGTTCTTCTGTTTAGATTATCCCATACACTGAGATCAAAATCAGTTCCGGAAGGCATGTTCAGCGTTGTATATACCACATTGCTCTCGAATGGCACATTGAAGTTGTGTTTCACGCTGTCGTCTCCTTCGACGACACTGCCTTGGAATGTATGCATTTCCGGTAGAGACGTTCTGGACCATGCCCAGGCTAACCATTCCCAGCCTGCATCGAATCTCCACTCAGTTATTGTTGCAGTATATGTTCCACTCATCGGTGCAGTGAACTCGACCGTTTCAAAGCTGTTACCCCAACTATTTGAAGTTCCCATAGTATTGCCGTTTGGAGCTTTTATCTTAAGGTCCAAATCTGCTTTGAGTATATCCTTTGACGTGTTATGCTCCCAGTCGGTATGTGAGTCCCAGCATGTTACAAATCGCACTTTCTCTCCTTCAGAAGCGTAGAAATTGATGTCCATTGGAAAATCTGACTCCATAACATAAGAACCAAGACCATACCAACCATTGTCCACCGTTTTATATGCTTGTGCGACATCAACCGTCCCCGTTCCTTCTTGGTCGTCTATATAATCACAGCCATGCCCTAATCCGCCATTGTAGGTATCGTGTATTGCTGTCGCCATAACAATTGCTTTGGTCGCTTCAGGCCAAGCACGTAGAGTGCTGCTTTTTGAAATCAAAACGGCAATCTCTCCGGCAACTGCAGGTGCTGCATAACTCGTTCCTGCCCATCCCTGAGGCGGAACACCGCCACAACTAGGCACGGATATCCAACTGTCACAGCTATTTTTATAAGATTCGGTCTCTGTGCTAAGTATTCTCTCAGCTACGGCACTGACTTCCGGTTTATCTCTATCGCCGTGTGGTGATATTGGGTCGTTGTAACTTGAACAAGGATACCGCCCATCATCACTCCACTCCGTGGTGTCTGAATCATCTGTTCCACCAACTGTGATTACGTTCCATCCGAGACCCGGGGTAGTAACTTCCCAGTCAGGCGGAAAAGGCCAGGTGACCTCCCAACAGCCGCGGTTACCCGCCGACTTAACTACAGCGCGCCACTTTTCCCATACAACACTGTCGTAATATCTATCTAAATAATCCATTTGAAGATTGGTATCATGTCCAAAACTACAACTTAGAACGTCTGCATCCTCACTCAAAGCCCACTTTGAGGCGTTAATCAAATCGTCATCACTCCAAGAATCCGCGTTTGCACTTAGAATTGTTGCATCGTACGCAACTCCTCGATATGTTGTTGGATGATTGCTTGCTGCAACGCCTGCACATTCCGTGGCATGACTTCCTTCATCAGTCTGACCGGGACGCATGTAGCCATTTAAGTACGGATTAGAAAAATCTACTCCATCACCTTCAACAATGGCTACTTTTCTCCCGGTCCCCTTATATCCCTCGTTCCATGCTTTATGCGCTCGAATCGTAGGTACTGCGGTGTTTATCTCAGGTTTATTTACCTTCGAGAGATATATTGTATCTACATCTTCCCTCTCTTGTAGTGTGAGTATTTCGCTTTTAGGCAATTCCGCAGCAACTATAGGCGGAACGTTGCTCACGCATTTCACGGTAAACCCTTTCGATTCCAGGTAATCCCTGATAGGCTTCACTTTCAAAGCTCCTGCTTCTTCCTTAGCAGCCATGATTTCTTTATACACTTTGTCATACTTTTCCATGTCTGTACCAGGCATAGGTTTCCCTTTGGTTGTCTTTACGTCCGGGTATTTTGATGTGATTTCGTCTACAATTTTTTCACTGCCAATTGGCGTTAGCCATATTCCCACTTTTATCGTTTCATTCGGGTCGGTAACTTTTTGCAGACGTTCGTACAGGTCTGGAGCCAATTTACCGTATTTATTTGCATACGCTTCCTGCTCTTCTTTCTCTGCTTTTCTTATGTCCTCCACAATATTGCCATCCAGGTCCATGTGCACCTCATAGCCCTTATCAGACTTCTTGTCCACTACTTTTGCGCACCAGAATTTCTGGTCAGTCAGTCGGTAATACGCCTGCGTTTTGTGTGCAATCCTCAATTGTTCCACGGGTATGCCGTGTGTCTGAGAGACATGCTGCAAGGCAATCTCCTCAAACTTGTCCATTTGTTTTTCCCTTTGGGAATCTTCTAATGGCACCGAACTCACCGCCATTGCAAATACCACACTCAATAGCAATGCTACTGCTAACAAAACGCCAATTCTCGATTTTTTGCTTATTTTCATCTTTTTCACATTTCACCTCCTAAATTTTTTGGGTACTTCTATCATTACGCCCCTCCTCGGCGCTCACTGATAGTATCGTTCAAACCCCTGATAAAACTATCGAAAACGTTCGGTTTTTCCGAACAAAAAGCAAAGGTTTATATAAGTGAACCAATGATTCCAACCTAAAAATGCCGTTAGGGTATTTGAAACTGTCATTAGCGTAGATATTACCGGTCATTTGAATAAATACATATTCAATACTTCAATCTCCTAACTTGAGCTAATGCTTTTGGGGGAACAGCTAAAAGAGTCAGGCGGAATAAGTGTTCTGGAAAATGGAACGCTAAATTCTTTTTGTCTATATCATATCTTTATCCCTCTAAAAAAAGAAAAAGAGGGGAATTTTTTGGATTTTTGCGTGTGGCAGTGGTCTAACTTATCGTTATTGATCCTCGGCTCGTGCAATGACATACTCCTCTTTCCTCACAATAGAGTGTCCAATAATACGTTCCGGGACCTGTTGGTGTGAATGGAACCAATAGATCTCCCGTTGTGCCGTCATCTCCTGGCGGAGAATCATGTATTATCCTCTCAGCCATTGTGCCATCGGGACCCGTTAACCTAAATGTTATGTTGTTACCCCATACACATATTCTGTCATCATAGGTGTAGTCCACAATGATGTCGTAAGTTTGCCCGACTGACCCTTGATGACCAGATTCACCCCTAGCAGTGCATACGGCATCCTGGCCCTGTATGCACTCAATAACGCTCATATATCCTCCATCTATTCCTATGCCTCGTGGTTCTACTTCATTATCTTTTGTCAATCCACTAACTACTCCAAGTCCAACACCTAATACCAACATCGCTACGATGCCTATTGCCCATATCTTTTTCATTTTTTCTTCTTTTCACCCCCTAAATTTTTTGGGTACTTCTATCATTGCGCCCCTCCTCGGCACTCACTAATCGTATCGTTCAAACCCCTGATAAAACTACCGAAAACGTTCGGATTTTCCGAACAAAAAGCAAAGGATTATATAAATTAAAAGGTTAATAAAGCGGAGAGAACTCGCACCTTAAAACTTCGATATATCACACATCAATGTCGTATATCCACCCATTTTAGAATGAAATCCAAAATTTACTTCGTATAGGTATATACCTCCCTTTGGCAGAAAGTTAGTCCTCATCATACTCAACCTATTTCAACATCAGAATTTTTACTATTTAAACCTTTGCAGAACCTTTTTATACCTCCCTCGCCATTACTAAACTAAATCAAACCAAACAATGATTATAGCACACACGCCAGATGCGGATGACGCATTCATGTTCTATGGACTGCTAAGCGGTAAAATCCGTACCGATATGGAAATAACGCAGGTGATTGAAGACATCGAAACGCTGAACAAAAGAGCTTTTAGAGGTGAGTTAGACGTCACAGCGCTCTCAGCCCACGGTTATGCTTTTCTCCACTCGCAGTATCGGATTTTGTCTGCCGGTGCAAGCGTAGGGGATGGATATGGTCCGGTAGTTGTTGCGAACAGGGAGATGGATTCGGAAAGGAAAAGTATTGCCGTGCCCGGGAAATACACCACTGCGAACCTGCTGCTAAAGCTGGCAGTTGATGACTTCCAGCCGGTTGAAATGCGATTTGACGAGATTATCCCCGCGGTGAAGCGAGGGGACGTGGATGCCGGATTGGTAATCCACGAAGGTCAGATAACTTACGCACAGCACGGTCTTGTAAAAATACTTGACTTGTGGGACTGGTGGTATGAGAAAACGAGGCTGCCTTTGCCTCTTGGCATTAACGCCATAAAACGGGATATTCCTGAAGTGACGCAACGTGAATTTCTGGTGCTTATGCGAGAAAGCATTCAGTATGCGCTGGACAATGTAGAAGAAGCGCTGCAGTACGCAATGAAATACGCAAGAGGTGCGGATAAAGAGCTGGTCAAGAAATTCGCACTGATGTACGTGAATAAATACACGTATGAAATGCCCGAAGCCATTGTAAAAGCACACGATGAACTCTACCGAATGGCGGAAAGGAAAGGATTTTTTGCGAGACCGCCCTTAGACATCCTTTTTCCTTAAACATATTCACACAAGAAAAAATAAATTGTTGACACAGATTAACGCAGATGATAAGAATCAACACGGTTAGACTAAAATAAATCTGCGTAAATCAGTGTAAATCAGTGTCTTAAATAGAAGGAAGCTATACTTTATATACAATTAAAAATAAGGCAAAAGTGATAAAATTAAGCTATGAAAAGGGAACAATAGTGGTAAAGAGCAATTTCAAGCTGCCGCATACCGTATGGGATATTAGATCAAATAGTTACAGATGCTTGCCCATGTTTTAT
>JAYEII010000097.1:0-4343 GCA_034660015.1 Methanobacteriota archaeon
CCATCCCCCCAGCTTCACATCAGCCTGTTACCAGACAGGGTGCGGGGTTCAGTTTTGAGGTGGTGGCTAGCCTTTCCTCAGGCTGGACTTTCACCAGCTGGCGAGTATGAATTTATCTCGGCACGCCCGTGTAATCTGTGTCTTAAATAGAAGAAAGTTATACTTTATATACAACAAGAAAAATCGGAAAAACTGCAACCGATATTAGATAGAGCGGTGAACGCCTGGAAATACATAAGGGACGAAAACGAAAGAGAGGACTTCAGGTCCATTCTGCAAAGTTTTATCCGTTTGTATGCGTTTGTTTCTCAGCTCATCACCTTTGAAGATATAGAGATGGAAGAAGTGTATGTGTTTGCAAAGAATTTGAACAGGAAGCTGCCCAAACGAAGAAAACGAGGAACTCCAGGCAGTTATGAACGAAAACAACACCCTTGAAAATATCCGATATACGTTTGATAAGGTGGTGGATTCGTTATTAATGGGCTTCGTTAATAACAAGATAGACCTGTATAAGGAACTCACGGACCCGAATGTGAATGCCATGTTCAAACAGAAGCGGTTTGAAGGGTATTACAGGCAATTTGATTACCGATGAAAGGATCTAAACAGGCAGCGTCAAATACCATGAATCCCATAACGCTGGAAATACTGAAGAACGCATTTACCGCAATACCCGAGGAGATGGGAGCGGCATTAAAAACTATGCAAACTGCGCTCTCAAATCCCTCACTAATTCCTCCTTCACCCCGTCTTCTCGGTTACCACCGCACACCATTCCCCTAACGCCTATTATGTCCGGGTTTATTCGCTTTATCGCGGGAATATCCTCAAATTTTAGCGCCCCTGCAAGCGCAGTCATCAGCCCAAGCGCTTTCGATTCGGAAACGAACGTTTTAAGCTCCTCTTCAGTCATAAACTCCAGCGTCGTCTTCCCGTCCTTTATTCCCGTGTCCACCATTGCCACATCTATATCCACGGCTTCGCCTACTGCCGATATTTCAAGAGGGGAAATCGAATTTATTCGCTTATAGTCAGAATAAAAAGCAGAAACGACTTTCTTAGTCGGGTCGAAGTCCTTTACCGCTTTAACAATCCCGCTAAGCAAATCTATTGCCTCTTCCTTCGTTTTTATCTTTCGCAATCCGACTTTTATGTATTCTGCGCCCGCAGTGGCAGCGCCTAACGCAGCTAAAGAGCCAGTCCCGGGCTTGTAATCGAAATCCCCTATCGCGGCGCTTACCTTCGTCCCATCTCTCCCATCTTGTTCCACCAGCTCCTTTATTGACCTTATAACCCACGGGAAATTAGCACCCAGCGAACCCTCCTTCGGATTCTTCACGTCCACGATATCCGCATTTCCACGAATCACTGCCTTCGCTTCCTCCACATCCTTCGGACTTACTAACACGATCATTTTTCTTTATGTGGATTGTTCTATTATGAGCATATAAAGCTATACCCTTTTTCTTTTCAACACGTTAACTGCCTTTTCACTCCCCTCATGCACCTCTGTAGCATTCGTGAATATCCCGTGTTCTACGGAGCCAACAACAGAAGAAAGAGCAGCACTCATCTCCTCGGGATTGCGTATAACGCCAAAATCGGCATCTATTACCAGGTTCTCGTGCTCCGTTATAAAATATCCTCCTTTATTTCTGTCTGCTCTTAAAACGCACGTTCCACCCAGCTCTTTTATCTGTATCTCCACCATTTTTACGGCATAATGTAAAACCTCTAAAGGAACAGGCATATTTAGCTGCTTCACTATTTTCTCCTCTTCAACGCAGATAACAAGCTTTTTTGTCGCGTAAGACACTACTTTCTCCCTCGTATGCGACCCCCATCCACCTTTGATTAAATTCAGGCGGGCATCCACCTGGTCTGCTCCATCTATGCACATATCCAGAGCAGGGTGCTCAGAGAGCGTAGTAAGGGGAATGCCACATTCTATTGCGAGTTTTTCCGTTCTAATAGAGGTGGGAACGCCCAAAATCTCAAGCCCCTCCTCCTTTATTCTATCTCCTATTTTCCTTACCGCAATTTCTGCCGTTGAGCCCGAGCCAAGACCTATTGCCATACCGTCTTTTATCAAAGAAACCGCGGATTCGGCGGCATTTGCCTTTTTCTTCCTTCTTTTATCCTCATTCGCTCGGTCGTTCATCTTAATAATAATCTGTATCCTTAACTCTTCTTAAATAAGAATTTTTCTATTATTTTATTTTATTTTATTTTATTTTATAGCGGATAATGCAAACGAATAGCGAGGAATGGACAGAGAAATACCGACCAAAGACGTTACGAGCAGTTGTAGGCAATGAAGCAGCGATAGAAGAGCTAAAAAAATGGGCAGAGGGAGTTCACAACCGCAACCCAAAATCGAAGAAAGCGGTTATTCTTCATGGACCCCCCGGCTGTGGTAAGACATCAGCAGCACATGCTCTTGCTTCGGAACGCGGCTGGGAAGTCATAGAACTTAACGCATCAGACAAGAGAAGTGCAGGAATAATAAAAAAAATAGTGGGGCAGGCTTCTACGAGCAATACGTTTGGCAAGGCGACGAGACCGAGATTAATCATTCTGGATGAGGCGGACAACCTGCACGGTAACGAAGACCGCGGGGGTAAAAGGGCGATAACGGATATAGTGAAACGAACGCAGCAGCCAATAATCCTCATCGCCAACGATAAACGTAAGATGGGGCAGGCGTTGCAGCGTAATTCCAAGGTAATCGCGTTCAAACGAATAGAAGAGGGGACGATAATTCGAAAAGTACTCAAAAGGATATGCCGTGCCGAAGGCATAGAAGTGGAAGATAAAGCACTGCACACGTTGATAGAAAACGCAAATGGTGATTTGAGGTCGGCAATAAACGACCTGCATGCGATTTCCATATCTAAATCTAAATTTGGTAAAATAACGGAGGAAGACATAGCAACAGGGGAAAGAGACGTTGAGGAAGATATTTTTGAGGTGTTGAAGAAGATTTTCGGTGTGGACGGGTATGACATGCAAGAGGCTCTTTCTTCGCTCTATTCGCTTGACAGCACACCTGATATGAGCATACAATGGATATACAAGAATTTCGCGTATGAACGTGATAAAGAGAGCTTTTTGCACGGGTTGCATTACCTGAGCCGAGCGGATACGTTTTTAGGCAGGGTAAAACAGCGTGAGAATTACAAGTTCTGGCGTTATGCATCCAGTTTAATGGCTTGTGGCGTGCTTTCTGCAAAAGAGATGCAGTATGCGGGAAAAGGCGGATGGCAGCGAAAAAAAATTCCGTCATATTTTAAGAACCCATGGCAACGGGAACGAGGGCAAAGCGGTGAATACAGGAAGTCTGCGTCGATAAGAGAGGAGATAGCGAAGAAAATAGCGGATTATTGCAAGGTGTCAAGGAGCTATGCCCGATTTTATGTCGTACCTTTTTTGTCCTTTTTTTTCCGTGACGCAAGAAAGGCGGCGGAGATTACGGCATCACTGCGGCTGGACGTTCCACAAATCGCGGTTTTAGTCGGTGATGCAGATGAGGATAGGGGAGAGAAAGCGAAGAGGATATACCAGGATGCGTATGCGATACGCGAACCCGAAGTGGTGGGGGAAAGGAAAGAGAGGGTGAAGAGGGATAAGAAAGCGGTCGAAGCTGAAGCTGAAGCGATAGTTGAAGTTGAAAAGGGAGAGATAATAGAATTACCAGGGGAAAGAAAAACGGTGGTGGTGGAAGGCGAAGAGGAAGAGGAAGGCGAGGAGGAAAAAGAAATGAAAAATCAGAAGACACTGACCGATTTCTTTTAGTTGTAAAATAAATCTGCGTAAATCAGTGTAAATCAGTGTCTTAAATAGAAGGAAGCTATATGTTATATATAATTAAAAATGAGTATTGCCCGCTTCAGCCACAACCCGCATTTAATCTTGCTCCATGCGCCTGCGGTGTACGATTTCAGAAAGTATCCCATAATGTACGGTCCAATTGCCGATGGCGTTCCATCAACGCCCCTATTCGAAATGTACCCTATTGGATTCGTTTCTATTCTCGAGCATCTGGGACGAAACGGGATAGAGGTAAGAATAATCAACTTAGCGGCGAGGATGCTCGATAGTGATACTTTTGATGCAGAAAAGTTAATACGAAAGCTCAAACCACATGCTTTTGGCATTGACCTGCATTGGTTGCCGCATACGCAGGGCAGCCTCGAAGTAGCGAAGATATGCAAGCGATACCATCCCGACATTCCCGTCATTTTCGGTGGATTCTCAGCCACGTATTTCTACGAAGAGTTGATTCGTTACCCCACCGTGGATTTTATCATACGAGGCGATTCCACAGAAGAATCGTTGTT
>JAYEII010000097.1:4443-7236 GCA_034660015.1 Methanobacteriota archaeon
AGCGATACCATCCCGACATTCCCGTCATTTTCGGTGGATTCTCAGCCACGTATTTCTACGAAGAGTTGATTCGTTACCCCACCGTGGATTTTATCATACGAGGCGATTCCACAGAAGAATCGTTGTTACAGCTCATGAAAACGATTGTTCAGAGAGAGCACGGCTCTTCCTTCTGCGGTATCCCTAACCTTGTATGGAAAGATAATAGCAATGACAATAGCAATAACGGCGAGATGCGTGTGAATCCGTTCTCCTACGTTCCCGCAGAGATAAATAAGTTTTCAAATAACTACCTGCCGATTTTCAAATCCGCATTGAAATACCGTGACCTCAAAAGTCTCATTCCGTTCCACGGCTGGTCTTCCCATGAGTGGCTGGACTACCCGATCACGCCCGTGCTAACTTGCCGTGGCTGCATCCACAATTGCATATTCTGCGGTGGCTCCCGGAATGCGCTCGCAACGTACTGCAACCGTAAAAAACCCGCTTTTCGCGACCCGGAATTGGTAGTGAAGGACATTATAAAAATCACACGATACACAAAAGCGCCAATATTCGTCATTGGCGATATCCTGCAACCCGGTGAAGAATACGCGCATACCGTTCTGGAAGAACTGAAAAAGGAGACATTTGATAATCATCTGGTGTTTGAGTTATTCGATACGGTGCGCAACCCGGAGGAATATTTCGCGTGCGTGGCGGATTCCGTTGAAAACTTCAACTTTGAAATATCCCCGGATACCCATGACAAGTCAATAAGAGCGGCAGAAGGCAAGCGGTATGAAAATTCCGCGATAGAAGAGAACCTAAAATGGGCTCTGGATTCGGGCTGCAACAAGTTTGACCTGTTCTTTATGATTGGTCTTCCTCTTCAGACGTGCGAATCCGCTATGGCAACGGTAGATTGGTGCGGGTCGCAGATGGACAAATTCGGCAAACGCGTAGTTCCTTATATTCTCGCATATTCGCCTTTTATTGACCCCGGCTGCATCGCGTATGAGCATCCGGAAAAGTTCGGCTATAAAATCCTGTTCAAAACACTCGAGGAATACCGCAAAGCAATGCTATCGCCGAGCTGGAAATACGCGCTGAATTACGAGACCAGATGGATGACCCGGGACGAAATCGTGAACTGCACGTACCAAGCAGGGCTCAAGCTGAACGAGTTGAAGGCAAAATACGGTTTGATTGACCATGCTTCATTCGAGTCAACGGAAGAGCGAATAAAGCTTGCAATTGAGCTTACTGCTGCGATAGACAAAATAAACGAGATGACCGATCTATCCATGCGGCAGAAAAGATTGATGCAGTTGAAACCAAAGCTCGATACGATGCTTAATTCCGTTATTAATGAGAAGAGGTACATGGAGTGGCCTGCTACGAAGGGGAATTTACGGATTTTTCGGTTTATCAAAACGGTGATAGCGGAATATTTACGAGATGGGTGGTAACAGTAACCCCGAAAAGCTCTTTATATCTTATGCAAGACAATTATAAATACAAGTGATAAAAATGGAAGATACTACTAAGGGTGATGGAAAAGAAACTATTAGGGCATTATGTGATTTTTTTAAGCTTTATGCCCATTTTATAAATAACTTTATAGAGCTGGAGAAAAAAAGGCCAGATGCATTCAAAAATCTCAATTTAGAATCTGCGAAGTTTTGGGATAGATTATCTGATGATTTAAGTGGAGAGGAATTAAAAATTGCTGTAAAGGTGATATCGAGGCTTAGAGAATTGGTACCCAAGATGATGGAAATAGGGCTATTAAAGATTGAGGAACAAAATAGTTTGTGTGAGGAAACAGAAAAGCTCGTAAAAAGGTTAGAAACAATTGTAGGAGGTGAGTGAATGCAAATTTTTGAAAGGTCAAGGTTAGGTATACCGTTTACATTACCCAAAACACCTTTTTTGCGGTTTAGATATAGGAGGGATACCTGAGGAAAGACGGTCAATCCCGGACATCTGTGGAAAAATTTTAGAGAGTCTGGTTCGAATAAAAATACAAGAATACGAAATCCGAAAGTATGAAATAAAATATGAGTCGGGATGCCGGGATGAATACTACACAATCAAAACAAAGGATGGCTTCTTAAAAGTTCCAAAACCGAGAGACGCATTATTAGAACTTAAACGATTGGGAAAGCAACTTCCAGCAAAATCACTATCCGAAGTGAAAGATGAAATTAACAAAATAATGGTGAATGAATTTGTTAGAGAATAGAGAGAGCGACATGAACGTTTATGCAGACGCAGATTTTCTATTAGCTCTGCTTAAGCCTGACGATTGGTTAAAAGAAAGTGCAGAAAAGATTTTCGTGAGGTATAAAGAGATATGGACGTCAGAAACGGCAATTCTTGAAGTCATGTTTTATATCCATAATCACGGATTAGATGCAGTCAAATATGCTGTTTCTTTATTGGATTTGATAAAGGTAAAGAATATAAACCCCGATTTAATTGTGCAAGCGGCATATTATATGAAACATGAGAGGGTGAATCCGGCGGATAGTACTTGCTCAATAAAAGGTGGGCTTTAGAGATGCATTTTGGGAAATGAGATGAGCCAATCTTGTCATTGCACGTTTTCCTGAAAATATATCTTTGATATAATCAAAGAAACCGACCCCCTGCTTTCTGCAAGTATCCTGCACGGACATCAAATTTTCCCAGGCTGCTTTTCCGTCTTCGCTTCTCGTTCCATTACTGATTTTACGCTTGACCACGGGTTCACGGAGTGCTAACTCTGCCGGATTGTTATGGAGTGGTATCTCAGGGAACCTTAGCACG
>JAYEII010000098.1:0-7186 GCA_034660015.1 Methanobacteriota archaeon
AGCCAATCTGTCTTTCGTCTCCATAATCTTTCAGTTGCCAGTACGGCGGAGAGGTGACAACAAGGTGAACTGACTCATTTGGGACTTCCTTCATCCGTCTTGAATCGCCAATGATTATCTTGTGCGAAGTTTTCATGGTAAGCCCTTACGCATCTCTAAACTTGTATCCTGTATCCTGCATCATGCATCCCGTTTTATCCCTTCTCCTTCTTATCTACCCTTATCTTCTCTATCCACGTATGCGGGTAATTTCCCGTCTCATCCTTCTCCTCCGACTTTACCATGTCCCAAATCGTGAGCAATGCCACGGATAGACCATGCAGTGCATCCATTTCCACCCCTGTCTTTCCAATGGATTTCACCGATACGGTCGCTTTTATATTGCTCTCGCCTATCGAGAAATCAACATTTACCGCTTCGATACTTATGGGATGGCATAGCGGAATCATATCAGGCGTTTTTTTCACTGCTAATATCGCTGCCGTTTCCGCACATCCAAGCACGTCCCCCTTCTTTATATTCCCGCTTTTTATCCTCTCCACCGTGCTGCTCTTCAGTTTTATGCTGCCCGAAACTGTCGCTACTCGCTCGACATCCCCTTTCTCGCTTATGTCTATCATGGTCATGCTCACGTTAGGTCGCTGCATTGTTCTGTTGAAATTATTTTATTCTTTCGTTTTAGATTTTGATGATTCTATGTTTACACCTTTAAGCGGGCCAGACACCGTAATATATCTCCAGTCCCAGTATCATTACACCAATAAACACGCCTATGAGCAGTACCGTCTTCGGGGAGAATTTTACTGCTGATTCCTCAACGTCGTAATACCGCATCAACCCGGCAGAGGACATAAGCCCTCGCTCTTCGCCTCCCCCTTTCCCTCCTCCTTCTTTTTTCGCCTTTTTCGATGCCTTCCTTTTTGCCATGTTCTATTAATGTTTGTTTTAATAAAATAAAGGCAATCCAAAAAAGTATTAACCACAAGATTACACAGATTTTCACGAGATAATAATAATAATAAGAACTATAAGAGTTCCATTTTAGAGTTTCATTTATGATTTTATGTCCTATTTGCCACCCTTTCTTGTGTTAATCTCGTGAAATCTCGTGGTTTACCGGACATTACCTACTTAATTATCACCACTTTCGTGCCGTTCACATCGATAATATCCCCCTCTCTTTTACTTTCGTCTGTATCCGTAGTTTTGCATACCTCCACTTTCGTTGCCGTTGCATTCTCTATGTCTTCGGTCTCTAAACTTTCCATATCTGTGTATATCTCTATTTTACCCAGAGGTGCATTTAGCGCAATACCGCGTTCAGACTTATAATTTCTAACTGCTCGGGCAATACCCGCGATTAATTCGCCTTCTCGTTCCGCTTCCCGGTTAATCATGTCCTGCGTTACTTCCAGCTCTGGCCATTTTCCCTCATGTACGCTCTTCTCATCCTCCTCTTTTGCATTCGTGATGTATGAATGCATTTCATCGGCAAAAAAAGGAATGAACGGCGCAAGAAGTATGGAAAGCGTCCTCATCGTCTCGTACAACGCATATTTTGCCGATTGTTTTCCTTCCTCCCCTGAGGGTGACCGACCATATAATCTCAACTTCACCAGTTCTATGTAATCGTCTGCAAGCACATTCCATGCGAACGTCCTGATGCTTTTCATCGCCTCATCGAACTTGAAATGCTCCATCGAATCCGTCACCGACAGAATGAGCCTGTTCAGTTTTGTGAGCATCCATTTATCAACAACTCGCAGATCCCTTTCTTCTTTTTCTTTGGTAAAGCTTTCTTCTAAGCCATAATCCGCCAAGTGAATCATAGAGAATCTGAGAATGTTCCATAGTTTCCGCATGAATTTACTCGCTGCTACTATGTCCTTCCACCGGAATTGCACGTCTGAGCCCACGGCACCGCCAATTGCCGCCCACTGCCGGAATACGTCTGCACCGTGTTTTTCAATTACCTCGTTCGGTGAAACGGTATTACTCCGGGATTTACTCATTTTATACCCGTCTTCCCCTAATACCATCCCGTTTATCAGGATAGTGCGCCATGGTATTTTTCCGGTAAGTGCGACAGCGCGGAGGATGGAGTAAAAAGCCCACGTTCTTATGATGTCGTGCCCTTGTGGTCGCAGTTCAACGGGTTCATACGGGATTCCTGCTGAGTCGTTAAGGTCGTAGCCCGCAGCCCAGAGCGCAGTCAGCGAGGAATCCATCCAGGTGTCTAACACGTCTTTCTCACCTTCAAATTCCGTTCCACCACAATTAATACAGGGTGAATTCGGGCTTGTTGTCAACGGGTCCACCGGTATTTCATCTTCTGCGACTACCTTCACGGCACCGCATTTTTTGCAGTACCAAACTGGGATAGGCACACTGAAAATCCGCTGGCGCGATATGCACCAGTCCCAGTCCATAGATTCAACCCAATTTTCCAGTCGAATGCGGAAATGCTCGGGATACCAGTTTATTTCCCTTGCTGCATTTATTATCTCTTCCTTCTGCACACGCACAAACCATTGCTTTGCGGAAATAATCTCTATAGGCGTTTTACATCTCCAGCACACGCCCACATTTTGTTTTAGGCTCTCTCGCCTCTTGAGCAGTCCGTTAGCATTCAAATCATCTATCATCTTACGTTTGCATTCATCTACGGTTAGCCCCGCGTAACCGCTCGCAACGTCTGTCATTCGCCCTCGTTCGTCTATTGATGCTTTTAATGGTAAATTATGCAGTTTCCACCATTTCACGTCCTGTCGGTCTCCAAACGTGCATATCATTACTACGCCGGTTCCAAATGCGGGGTCAACGCTTTCGTCGGCATATACGTTCACGCAATGGTCGAATATCGGCACTCGCAGCTCTTTACCCACGATGGTCTTGTAGCGGTCGTCATCGGGATGCACCGCCACGGCAACGCAACTCGCCAGCAGTTCTGGCCTCGTAGTAGCGATTTCCACATATTCTCCCTCTTTTTCACCATCAACCTTCCGGAACAGAATATAATTCAAATAGGCGTTTCTATCTTCGTATTCTACCTCTGCAAAGGAGATTGCGGTTTCGCATCGGGGGCACCAGTTCACAGGATGCTCTGCCTGATATATCAGCCCATCATGATACATTTTCGCGAATGAAAGTTGCGTATACCGTTTATACCGCTCGTCCATCGTAACATACTCTTTGCTCCAGTCTATGGACATGCCAAGCCGCTTCATCATGCTCTTCATCTGCTCTATGTTTTTCGCAGTGAGCTGCTGGCAAAGCTCTCTGAACTCATGCGTGCTTATCTGATGCCGGGATATGCCATGTATCTCTTCTACCTTCACTTCTGTCGGCAGTCCATGACAGTCCCACCCCTGAGGGAACATCACGTTGTAACCTCGCATTCGCTTGTAGCGTGCGATAAAATCAATGTAGCACCAGTTTAATGCATTACCTACGTGGAAATCCCCGGTAGGGTACGGTGGAGGCGTATCTATAACATAAGGCGGCTTGTCCGAAGACGCCTTGAAATAGTATATCGAATCATCCACTTTCTCCTGCCACTTCTTTTCTATTTCTGCATGCTCGTATGTTTTATTCATCCTTCTCGTCTCTTGCTTTTCTAATTAAGATTTGATTAGTGTGTAATATTAAAATACCTGCAGGGATTTTTAACTATGATAAATAAGCTAATGCAAGAATATAAACAGTGCATCGTAATCAGAGAAGGCCTGAAGCTGTCAAAGGGCAAAGCAGCCGTTCAAGTCGCTCATGCTTCGATATTAAGCTATGAACTCGCTGCAGTGCGGAATAGGAAGGACTGGAGGGCACAGGGGCAGAAGAAGGTCGTGCTGAAGGTGAACAGCCTTGCTGAGATATACGAATTGGAAAAGGAAGCGAAGAAGCTTGGACTGCCGGTTGCTATCGTGGAAGATGCGGGTTTGACGGAAATACCGCCGGGAACGGTGACTGCAATAGGAATCGGACCCGCAAGTGCTGAAGAAATAGATAAAATTACGAAGGATTTGCAACTGTTGTAACAAACTTTCTTTCAAAAAGAAAGTTTGATCAAAGAAACCTATATCTTTTGCTTTAAAAATTTAAAAATCACTTTTGGAATATCACAAAAATGAAGCTGTATCTGCTTATTGCTTCTGAGGCAGGGCCGACGAAACTGTTTGTCGGTGGTCTGCACGGAAAAGAAGGTTTGTACACCGCACCTATTCTTGAGCAGTTGGCAAAGGACGATGTATACGCAGGAAGAGCGATAATCGTGCCATGTCTCGTCGAGCACGGCAAGTACGTGGACGTTTTATCTGAAGAATATTATCGGAGTAGAGCGGGCATTGAATTGCTTCAGCTCATCGAGAACTATAAACCTCATTTCTATTTCGAGCTGCACGCTTATGGCGAGCATTCGTATTCCGGGCTAACCGACCCTGAGCGAGAGCTCAGGATAGGCGTCCCTCCTTTTGTTGACTTCGGAAATGGTATTCTCTTGGGTTCTATCGCTCCTATATTGCGGGGTAAGTTCAGCGAGCGCGATTTTTGCGTGACTATAGAGGTTCCAAATTGGAAAAGCGAGGATGAGAACGTTAGAGCGGAAGTTTTACAGATTTTGAGGCTTGCACTACATAAAGTAAAGCATGAAGAAGTAATAGCAGAGCTTAGAATGTGGTATCCCGCGCAAATGCAAAAGGCTGAGGAGTTGTTTCGACAATATTATCGTAACAAGTTGAAACCGTTTTGAGGTTAAAAAAACCACGAGATTCCACAAGATTAACACAAGACCAGAAATCAGAGAATAGAAAACAGAATTCTGACTTCTGTTCTCTTACTTCCTGTGTCTTCGTAAGTTCAAATACTTACATTCTAATTCTAAACATATTGAATAATAATCTTTCGATGGAAGAATGACCAAAAAGGCTAATATCATTGCAGTAGCGGGAAAGGGCGGCACGGGAAAAACGGTGATTGCCTCGCTAATACTGAAATTTCTGGCGGAAAACGGGCTGGGCACGGTGCTTGCGATAGATGCCGACCCGGCAACGTGCCTTCCAAGCACGCTGGGCGTCGACGTAAAACGCACGATAGGCGATGTAAGGGAAGAGATAGCATCGCCTTCGCAGGTATTTTTCTCTGAAGACATGCCTACTGACATGCTGATTGAATACAAGATAGAGGAGATAATGGTGAACACACCGCGGTTCTCGGTATTAGCCATGGGGCATTCCGAAGGTCCGGGCTGCTATTGCCTGATAAACGACATGCTGAGGCATTTTATTGATAAGTTGTCCGCACGATTCCCTGCAATTGTGATAGATTGCGAAGCCGGGCTGGAGCATCTGAGCCGCAGAACGACTCGCGACGTGGATACAATGCTTCTGGTTAGCGACCCCACGAAGAGGGGCATAGACACGGCAGCGAACATAAAGAACCTTGCAGAGAAGTTGCAGATTAATTTTCGACACGTGTATCTCGTGTTGAACAAGGTTACAGAGGATAAAGATGTGAAGAATGCCCTGAATGAGATGGTAAAGAATAGCGGAGTTGAGCTTATAGGGACAGTTCCGGAAGACGAGAACATAAGAGCGTTTGATTTGGTAGGGAAGCCGATAATCGAACTGCCAGATGATTCTAAAGCGGTTGTTGCGGTGAAGGAGATATTTGAGAAGGTTTGTGAATCTCAAATAGGAGGAAGTTATATGTTAATGTGAGATTTCGAGCATTCTCTCTATTGCTTTTCTCGCTTTGTCTATGATCTCATCTGGAACAACCACTTCCGGCTTCTCTTTCTTCAATGCGGCTTCTACATTCTCTAACGTGTGCATTTTCATCTGAGGACAGACGGCGGTAGTAGAGATGGGATAGAACTTCTTTTCCGGTGCTTCCTTTTTGAGCCTGTGCAGCAGCCCGACCTCCGTACCAATCAGAAATTCATCACCCGCTCCCTTTTCATTACAAATCTTTACCATGCCGCTCGTTGAAGCGATATAATCCGCGTGGTCTTGAACTTTGGGGATGCATTCCGGATGAACAATAATTTTTGCTCCCGGATGCGCCTTCTTCGCTTTTAGCAAATCCGTCATCACTATCTGGTGGTGCGAAGGGCAGAGCCCGTGTTCAGGAACGGGAATAATAGTTTTAGAGGTTGTCTTCTGTGCGTGATACGCTAAATTGCGGTCAGGACCAAATAACACGGTGGAAGAATCCATCGCATTGACTATTTCCTGTGCATTCGCAGAAGTACAAACGCAGTCTGCAAGCGCCTTACATTCCGCAAGCGTGTTCACGTAGAGGACAACCTCCGCATCGGGATTTTTTCGCTTCGCAGCAAGCAAATCGTCAGCGAATAATTGCTGTGCCATCGGGCATATCGCACCCTTATCGGGAATGACAACTTTTTTATCGGGATTCAGTATCGCTGCGGTTTCCGCCATGAAATCAACGCCGCAAAAGATTATGAGGTCAGCAGTCGTATCCATCGCTTTTCTCGCAAGCTCTAAGGAGTCGCCAACGAATTCCGCTATATCCTGAATCTCCGCACGCTGGTAATTATGAGCGAGGATAATCGCATTCTTCTCTCGTTTTAACCTCTCTATCCGCTCCACCTGTTCCATGCGCTCTTTCTCCATTTCCATATAACTATATTTGTTTGGCTCCTTTTTATAACCATAAGATTTTACCTTCGGTAAAAACCTTGACTAAAGAAACAAGTCTTTTTTTCTTTTAGCACAGGTAATTTTCTTTTTTCTAAAAAGAAAAAGTGTAATGAAAGGAACCTATGTGTTAATCATGGAAAATAGCGAGGATAGAGAATTAGAAATAGGAAAATTGGGACAGGTAGCGTTCAGAGAAGGTTTTTATGCTTATGTGGGCTCTGCGCTTTCGGGATTGGCGCAACGAATAGGGAGACATTTGCGTGAAGTCGGTGAGAACAAGAAATTACACTGGCATATAGATTTTTTCCTGGCGAGTTCGGGAGTAGAAGTAAAGGAAGTAGTGTTTGCAGAGACCGCGAAGAGGAAAGAATGTGAAATAGCAGCAAAATTGCAGATGAAGAAAGGTTTAGGGCACATAGCTAATTTTGGATGCAGTGATTGCTCGTGCAGAAGTCATTTGTTCTTCTCTACGAGCTTTGACAGGCTGAAGGAAGACGTTTACAATGGTTTTCACGAATCGGGAATTGATG
>JAYEII010000099.1:0-10082 GCA_034660015.1 Methanobacteriota archaeon
TGGCTTCGATGAGCGATGTAGCCACTTCTGGCGGGTATTACGTTGCCTGTGGGGCCGACAAAATAGTTGCGAATCCAGGAACGATAACCGGGAGCATTGGCGTTATCTTTTCACAGTTGCAGTATTCTGAGCTGCTTGAGCGGTATGGGATACGGGCTAATGTGATTAAGAGCGGTAAATATAAAGACATTGGGTCGCCGCTTAGAAACATGACCGCGGAAGAGCGCCAAATACTTCAGGAAATGATTGATGACATTTATATTCAGTTTGTTCACGCAGTAGCGGAGGGAAGGCAGATGAACGAGAGCGAGGTCTTTGAGCTTGCTGATGGCAGGATCCTCACCGGCAGGCAGGCAAAAGAGATGGGGTTGGTAGATGAGCTGGGTACTTTTCAGGATGCGGTTGACCTCGCAGCGGAAATGGCGGAAATCAAAGGTAAGCCAAGAGTGGTTGAATATGGAAGAAAATCGTTTTTTGAGTCGTTCTTTGGCGTGTTTGCCAGAGAACTTGGTCATGGAATAGCAGAAACATTTTTAGAGACGGGAAAGCAGCCGGTAGGGTTGAGTACCGCAACTTGGATGGTGGCTGGGAGTTCAAGTATTATTAAGTTAAATACTTAAAATAAAATATTATGGTGCTCAGGAAGAATTCATACAAAGACGGTAAATTGAAGATCAATAAAACGCAATATTTCGAGAGGATACCTGAAGAGGTGTATAATTTTCAGATAGGCGGTTATCAGGTTTGCCAGAAGTGGCTTAAAGACCGTAAGGGTCGAAGGTTGACCGAAGAAGAGATAGAGCATTATCAGAAAATCGTTGTTGCTATAAATGAGACGATAAGAATAATGAAGGAGATAGATGAGGTGATAGAAGGGCATGGCGGGTGGCCTGTGAGGTAGAAGGGGAAAAGTGTGAGAATTAATTAATATTATCATCAAATGTTGCAACCTATCATGTCTTAGACAAAATAGATTTCCGCTTTAGAGCATAATAAATGTTAATCAACGCCTAAAAGCGAAAGAGGGAAGATTAACGCAGTTTCAGGCGGAAAGTATTTTTGACCGAAAGCTTTTTTATCTTGTAAGGTTTGATGTGATATAATGAATGTAAGAGGGCGTAGAATGACAACAAAATTGTATCTGCCGTTTACTAACCTTACTATCAAAAATAAACAAGGTGAGCAGATACTCTTTAAAGCTTTAACTGAAAATGGTCCAGCTTATAAGGTTGTTGTACATGAATCAGATGAATGGCATAAAATTCAAGATAAAATCCTAACAAAAGATTGGGTCGAAATAATTAGCTCAAGCGAGGTAGATCGGATCAAAGAGGAAGCTAAGCATTTTTTTTTTACCTGTAACTGAAGGTATCAAGTATTTGGTAAACGAAAGAGGTATGCGAGAATCTCCCGAAAACATAACAGCAGCTCTACGAAGAGCTTTATCTTATATTATAATAGCAAATAGAAAGAAAGCATGGATCTACGGCGATGAAATTATAGAAGATTCACTTGAACAAATAGGAGTTATAATGAAATATCAAGAATATATTAGCAATGATGGATTAAATAGGGTAAAAACCTTTAGAAATTTGTTACAGTCCTACAATTGCGAAGAGATTAATCAGTTATCCGTGAGCGATAATCCTAATATTGCACATGATTTTTTTGATTTTATGGACGATTCTTTGGTAAAAGATCTTTCAGAAAGTAATTTCAATTTTGGCTTGATAGAAAAGGATCTTGGTAAGCTTAAGAGAGATATTAAGGAATATGTGACAACAATTTTACAAAGTTCAAAACTTCCCTATATTACTGGCGGAATGGGTTTGTTGACCAGTTTCGTGGATTATCGAGCATTAGGACCTACAATAACTGTACTTGGATTGATTTCTCATCATTTAAGAAATGTTGATTTGAGAGAATATGCTCCTCCGATGAAAAGAGAGGATTTGTTTAGTTTAGTATCTAAAGGAGGCTCTTTTAGTTATTCAGAGTTTAACCATGAATATAAAGTTCTCATATGACTTGGCAACTGACTTTAAAGCCCAGCAATTAGCTCATGAATGCTTCTGAGTGTTCAGGAGTGGGTATGTCAGGGTTTTTTGAGCAAGCCAAAACATTAACACTTTTTTTTTTACTCATGCTTTTGCCTGTGATTTAACCCCCCTGCCTTCGTCTAGAAAAGTGAAGCTGAAAACCGAAGCGAATATAAAAGAAGCACCTGCTATCAACTTTATCCTCAACAATTACTGCGCATAAAGGGAAACTTTATATGTCGTGTGGCTATGATACTAACATGGAGGGATACACGACATTGATGTTGGATATAACGAAGATATTTGAAGGAGTGTTGATAAAATGGAATTGAAAGAAATAAAGAACAAGAATGGAGATATTTTCCCGATAATATCCAAAGGTAAATCATTATTCACAATATCTAAACTCAAAGAATCCGTAGAAGCAAAAACATTCATTGAAATGGCTCTGGAAGACCAAGATGTGTTGAGTTTGTTGTGTACCCATTATTCGATCCTCTCAGTATTTGAGAAATCCAATTTTCCTATGCTATTTAGCATTACCAGAGGGGCAAAAGTCAAACCGGAATTTCCTTTTGCGCTAGTTGCAACGAGAGAAACCACAAAAGCCAAACATACTATTGAACGTATAGTAGAAAGAGCGAAACCAACATTTGAAAATCTTGTTGAGAAATACACGGGAAAGTACGGAAAGCTTCTTGAAGACACTGGCGTGAAGGGCGATGTGGTAGGGTTTCAAGAAGAAAGAGACAAACAAATTTTGAGTATTATTATAAGTCGGGTTATTATTCAGGAAGTTAGCGATGAAGAAAAAATCCTGAGAATAATTAAAATGTTTGAAGATTCTGTAATTGACGATATTGTACCAGTAGGATTAGCGTTTGTTGATTCATTAAAGAAAGAGTTTATTGACTTTGGTATGAAGACTCGAGAAAAGATGATATTTGCATCCGAATTAGATGAAGGAGCATACGAAGATACAATCAATAAACTTGGAACAAGATACAAAGTGATAAAGCCACTTCTATCGATTTTCTGGTGCGAAAATGAGAACCATGAACACTATTCGTTTTTTATGTTTAGCCATTCCACCGTACCTACAATAAAATGTCCAATATGCAATAAAAGTTTGTCTGTTGGAACTTTTTATTATTTTATACCTTCAATAAATCACCTATTGCGAGGCAGGGAAGGGCTAATTCACGCTTTAACTATGTATTTAATAGATAAAACTGGACGAGAATGGCTGCCGGGGGTTTATTTGAAGAATGTAGATGGTGACACTGAAAAAGACATAGTATTCAAAAAAGACGATAATCGATATTGCCTTATTGAAATCAAGAGTTTTGCAACTGACGTTAGTCCAAGGATAAAAAAGGGGCATATTGAACAACTGATGGATCAGACTCTTAAGCATCTAAATAGTTACCTCAAGCAAAATATTGTTGTCAGCGACATTTATTTAGTCTCTAACTACTGGGTAGATGGAGAAATAGAACATGTCGTAAGCGATTTGTTACAGCAAAAGAAATTTGCAAAACTCAGAGAAAATAATTTAGAAATTGTAGGGACAAATAATGTTCGAAAATTTAACGAATTAAAACATAAGCAAGATGAATAAAGTGAGATAACTATGAGGATGGAAAAAAAATCTTTGCAGCCAAAATTTGACCCCTATCGGATATATACGCAGAATCAAAAGAACATCGAGGAGTTCGCAGCCCTCACCGGCTTGTCCTACGACTTGACTCGGCAGTTGCTTTTTAAACACCCAAAAGACCAATTGCCAAAAATCAGTCTGCCCAAACCCCGAGAGGAAGAGCTGTCTTTTAGCATGGCTGATCAAGAGCCTACCTCAGTAAAGTTGAAGTGTGGTTGGCTTTCCTTTTCAGAGTATGCCGAAGAGTGCAATCTTGCTCTTGAGCAAGTAGAAAGAGAAGCGAGCGAAGGGAAATTTGGTCTTGTGCTCAAACACCCAAAAACAGGAAAAGATGTTGTAGTATGGCCCCCGGAAATGCAGTCAAAACCCCTTTCTGCATTGCCGGAACCTGGAAAGTACATCATGCAGACCACGATCAAAGGCAAAGCGGAAGCACCACTCCCTTTAGATCCGGTAGATATGGATGGCTTTGAGCAGATACAAAAAAGCTACTTAGTCTTGGCTCACTCGTTAGGCAAACCAAGTGAGGTAGCCACACATGCTGAGGAAATGCTCAACCAAAGTTGTTTCTTATTGCAGTGGACGATTTTTGAGGTATTTCTTCGAAGCACCATTCAAGAGCTTATAAAGCGACATCCATCCAAGATAGCCTCTGACAGCAGGGGAAAGAAGTCCACCCTCAACTACGAAGAAATACTGGAAATGTCCAGCAAATTCTCTTCGGTAGAGGATCTTCGTGATAGCCTAATTCAGAGGGAAATCGAGCGAGTGCAAGCCGGCGGCGAATCTGTGCACGGGTTGATAAATTTCTTGAAGACTGAGTTTCGCTTTAAGAGGGATCCATACAAGGCTTGGTACGTCTTGAACGGCCAGCGTTACATAACACACTACAACGACCTAATAGAGTTGAAGGAAGTCCGAAATGCACTAATCCACGATGGAGGTACTCCACCTGAATCTTTCTTTGTAACACATCCTGCAGTCCCAAAACGTGGAAACGCTATTGTGATTGACGAAGAATACTGTCTGAAAGCCAAATTAATTCTCAGCCCAATCGCCTTCTCAATAGCTAAAAGCATTGATGAAGGAATGTACGACGCAGGTGACTAAGTAGTGTAGCAACTTCCTTTACCCGCAAAACGGTGTCTTATCTCCCTCGCCTATTCGAATACATTGCAACCGATATGACAATTATAGCGAACAAAATTCAAAGCTTGGTAATTGGTAAAGGTGAATAAACTGGAGAAGGCAGAGGGAGAGGTAGTCGTTTCACTCCCATGATGCAATTATGATGCAATTAGGTGCAATTAAGTGAAGGGTAAAAATGGGTGTGCCGAGCAAAGTTCATACAGAATATCTATCCAGTTGATGAAAATCCAACCTTCGGAACAGAACCTTACATCCACTCTGGCTGGTAACAGGCTGGGATAAAGCTAGGGGAGGGGATACAAGACGCTGAAATTGTGTGGGTCAAAAAAATAGAAAAGCTTTTATATCCCCTTATGCATAATAATTTCAGGCAGGCTTCGTACTTAAGTATGGGGTATAGTGACTTATAATCAGCTAATATAATTCTCATCATTCTGCTCTGCCGGAACGGGCAGGGCAGGGGAAGAAGATGAACGGTGTATCACTGCCTGGCAGCACAGTATTGCCTGTGTGTGCTTCGTCGGATACTCTGATATGGGGGATTTGATATGACAACAATCGCGACCCTTGGACCGACAAACACATTCTCTGAGCTGGCTGCCATAAAGTATGGCGAGGAGATTGGCGGAGAGTTTAGTGTAGAGTTCTATCCAACAATCGGCAAAGCATTTGCCGCGGTTGGCGAGAAATGTCCCTGTGCTGTTCTACCCATAGAGAACATGGCAGAGGGGTATGTGAGCATTGTACTCGACCTTCTGGTCCATAGCGACCTTTCCATTGTACATGAGTTGCTGCTACCTATACAGTTCACTCTTGCCGCCAACTGCAGTTCCCTTGATCAGGTAGAAAAAGTGTATGCCCAATTCGTCACACAGGGTCAGTGTGAGAGTTTTCTTGATAACATGGAAAATAATGGTGTGATCACCACTCAAAGCAATGGAACGTCACTGGAGCAATTGCACAGGAAAGTTCCAAACGAGGCCGCCATTGTCCCGGCTTTCGCCGCAAAACAGGGCGATTTCCCCCTGGTGATACCCAACATCGCGGATCGTCCCAACAACCAGACTCGGTTTATTGCCATAGCACCCTATCCTACTGCGTATGACCCCGCACATAAATATAAGACAACACTTCTTATTGTAGAGAGTGCCGACAGACCCGGAATGCTGAGCGATATACTCTCTGCATTTTCCTCTCGGAACATTAACCTGGTATCTATCATGTCTCGTCCAACAAAGGAAATGATCGGGCGGTACCATTTCTTCATAGATGTGGAAGGACATTCTGAAGAACACCATATCATGGAAGCGCTGTCTGAGATCGAAAAAGAGAACACCATACGGGTGCTTGGTTCGTACACCATAGCTCGCCCTGTATTTGAAATGCCGAATGTGGCAGACGCTGAAAACGACGGGGGGTGCTGATAAGATGATTATGAACTCACTGCATCCAACTCCTTTTAGCGATGACAGGTCAAATCCTCATGTCTCCGTCGCTGCGGGAGAAGGTGCGTATGATAACACGAGGGAGGTTCTCTCACAAATCAACCTCGCTGCGGTCAAAGGCAAGCGTGTTCTTTTAAAGCCCAATGCAGGGCGAATTGCTACTGCCGAATCGGGGATTACAACCAACCCCCAGGTTGTGGCTGCGGCAATTGATGTATTTCTCGAGGCAGAAGCAAGCGTCGCTGTTGGTGAGAGTCCAATAACAGGAGTCAAAACAATGGAGGCATTCGAAGCAACTGGTATCGCGTCTGTGGCACGAGAGCGCAACTGTCCGTTGATTGATATGGACGCCCGGCAGCCCGTTCGTATGATTGTCGAAGACGGCGTTGCAATACAATCGCTTGAGGTGTGCCCTGAAGTGGTCGAGTACGACGTTGTCGTTTCAATCCCTGTCATGAAAACCCACATGCACACAGTTGTCACGCTGGCGGTAAAAAATATGAAAGGATGTCTGTGGCGCCGCACAAAGGTTGATCTTCACATGCTACCTCAAATTGAGGATATGGACGACAAAACTCTTAATATCGCCATTGCTGATATGTCTTCAGTTCTTCGTCCGCATCTATCAATTATTGATGGCACTACGGGAATGGAAGGGTTAGGTCCAAGCGCCGGGCAGGCTAAGAAACTCGATCTTGTTGTGGCAGGGATTGATCCCTTCGCAGTGGATGCCGTTGCCTGCTCGCTCATGGGGCTGAATGCAGAAGACGTGCCACACCTGCGTATTTGCGCGGAACGAGGATACGGCGTGATTGATATCTCGAGGATACGGGTGAATCCTGATACGTGGCACGATTTTTCCTCTCCTTTTGAGCCCCCTCCCGACAACTTATCTATACAATTCCCGGGTATCACCATTCTTGATGAACAGTCATGCAGTGCCTGCCAGTCCACAGTTTTGATGTTCTTGAAGCGGTATAGGGAGCAGGTGTTCGACTCCTTCCCCGGACAGGAGAATGTCACCATTGCAATCGGGAAGGGTCATCAGTCTGTCCCACGCGGTACGCTCTGCATCGGTAACTGCACTGCTCAACATAAAAAGCAGGGTGTTTTTGTAGCGGGATGTCCGCCTGTGGCGACTCAAATCCTGGAAATGATTTCCGAAAGCGATACGGTGTATTCAAGATGACGTATAAAGTAGCGATGGTGTGTTCTGAGATAAAGAAGCTTTAACCGCTTTCACTCGTGATAAAAAGCGATGTGGCTGAAAAACGAAGGGATGTGAAATAAGCTCTGAATTACTGCATCATCTTATAATAATAAGCCTCCTCACGGCTGGTTATTCTTACCTCTTTTGATTTTAATATTTGTTCAAATTCCGCATCAGACATTCTTGAAGAAACAATCCTGGACAATTTATCTGTACCACGAGATATATCTGTCTCTTCCTTTCTCCTCCAGACGATTTCAGTTGGTAGAAGATTCTCAAGCGCTTTACGCAGAATCCACTTCCCTATTACTTCGCCTTCGCCATTTGTCTTTGTTTTACGAACCTTAAGGTCAAAAGGTATTTTTGATGCAAATTCAATAATCCTCGTGTCCAGAAAAGGCTGTTTAACATCTACACCGAGAAGATTACCCAGTGTTTCAGATACAAGCGGCTCTTTCTCTTTTATCCTTCTGATCTTATCCTCCATCCTCTTCTCAATTTCCTTTTGCTCACGTGTGAATAGATGGCGATAGCCAAAGAAGAGTTCATCACCGCCGTCTCCGGTCATAACTGCAGAAAAATCCAGCTCCTTGGCGTAGGACAGAGCGGCATACATGGCTACTCCAAATCTGATTAGCATGGGATTATAGGTATCAAGAGCCTTTACCACCTCGGGGATTGATTTTATCGCATCTTCAATATCGAATATCTTTACTTTGAGCTCCAGTCCAAACGTCTCAGCTACTAATCTCGAGTAATGGATATCCGTGCCCTCTTCCAATGCAACTACGATAGCAGTGGGTTTTGATTTGGATTCGGAGTTGGAGTATCCACTTGCTAAACAGGCAATTACTGAAGAGTCTAATCCGCCTGATAACAGAACGCCTTCCGCGATATTTTCCTTAACGCTAACCTTCATCAGTTCTACCAATTCCTCTGCCAACGCATTCTCATTCTCGGTGGAATTCATGAGTCTTATCTGTTCTTTTATTTTACCCTTAACAAAATGTTTTTTACTTTTTACAACTTGATTCTTTATAAATTTTTGATGAATGTAGACGTAGTTATTGCTTTTGATGTTGATGGAACATTGGAATGTGGTGAACCACCAGGCATAATAAAGATTGAAACCGTTAAAAGGCTCAAGGAAAAAGGATTTATTGTTGGCATTGTTGGCGCTTACAAAAAGGTTCAACGGCATATTAGCCATCTGGACTTTTACCTTAGCGGGGATCCACATAAGCCAGAAAATCTGAAAAAAGTCCGAGAAACCTATAAACCTGCCTTTTGTATATACGTGGCAGACCTGCCAAGCGATAAGGTTGCTGCATTGAAAAACGGATTCTCTTACATTAAACCTGAAGACTTCACAGTTATGGAACACTATTAGATGTAGTCCTGACTTCTTCGTTTGGCATGAGATTATCTGGACGTTCCAATTAAACTAAGCCTCTAAACTTCTAACCCTCTATCAAAGCATCGTTTCAAGTTCCGTTTTGAGAGCTGCATCCATTTCCTTACAATATCCATGCGTAGCAGTCCCAACCGTATGCAGTTCCTTCGGCTCATCTGCCTTTGCATACATCTGCTGTGCGTTCTCATAAGGAATGACCGTATCGTTCAACGAATGAATCATTACGAACTTTCTCGGTGGGATTTTGCAGAGATACGTATCAGGGTCAATAGACTTGTAAAATCGAATCACATCAGGGTCTTTTAGTTGCCCAGAAGCTACTGCAGCATCTACTCCGTAGCCACAAGTGCTGATTGCAATCACGCCACGTGCTTCAGGGTCAAGTGCACAGGCAATAATCGCAAATCGTGCACCGTTGCTCTCACCTGCAAATACGATTCGCTCTGCGTCTATCCCGGGCTGATCACGTAAGATTTCCGCAGCAGCAAGTGCATCGTGCACCATCTTGTGCTCAGTCGGCTCGGTACCATCAAGAAACATCCGTAAATCGCCTTGCATATCCACAACACCTAAATTACGCTGGTCTATTGCAATACTCGCATACCCAAGGCCGCAGAGATATTTCGCAAGCTCCTGCTCGCCTTCTTTTGTTACGGTTGCTCCGGGAAGCAGCACGACTCCCGGAACGTCTTTTTCGTGCGGTGTTCCGGGCATTCGCATAAGTCCGGATATTTTCGTGTCCCTGCTCGTAAACGCGACCTCGTAAAGCGTGTAATTGTCAGCAGTTTCGAGTATCGTCAATTGGCATTCCAGCGTGCATTCTGCATCAGAATATTCAAGCATCCCGTCATCGGTAACGCGCCAATCCGGTCGGGTGATGCAGCCCGAAAGAAATATCACGGTAATTATTGCTACAATAACGAATACAGCCGCAAACAATCGTTTCATTTTTCATTGTTATAAAATGCAACTTCCTTCTATTTAAGTCAAGACACGGATTTACACGGACTTATTCTTTCTTCGTCTGTGTTAATCTGCGTTAATCTGTGTCTATAAATAATTTATTTTCCTTGTCACGGTCACTTCATCCTCTTCATCATTTTACCCATCGGCATTTTCATCCCTTTCATCCCCGGTATTTTCCCGCCTCCCCGTCCCGAAGTCA
>JAYEII010000099.1:10182-28906 GCA_034660015.1 Methanobacteriota archaeon
GTTAATCTGTGTCTATAAATAATTTATTTTCCTTGTCACGGTCACTTCATCCTCTTCATCATTTTACCCATCGGCATTTTCATCCCTTTCATCCCCGGTATTTTCCCGCCTCCCCGTCCCGAAGTCAGACTTTTCATCATCTTTTGCATCATCCGGTGATACTTTACCAGCTCGTTCACCTCCGCAGTTGTCGTCCCGGAACCCCGTGCTATTCTTTTCGTCCTCGACCCATCTATTGTTTTTGGCTCGGTCAGCTCCTCCTCAGTCATCGAATCCATCATCACTTTGTATCTTTTCAGTTTATCCTCGGTAACCTGATACATCGTATCGTCTAAATTAATATCAACCCCAAGTCCAAGCCCACCTAAAGGCAGCATCTCCATCAATTTCTTCAATGGGCCCATCTTCTTCATCGCTTCTAACTGCTTATACAAATCCTTTAACGTGAATTTACCCTTCAGGAAGTCAGCATCCACATCCTCCGGCTTTAAACTCTCCTCCGCAGTCTCTATCAGTGACTTTATGTCGCCCATTCCGAGCAACCGTGAGATGAACCCATCGGATTCAAATCGCTCAAAATCGTCTGTCTTTTCTCCTGTGCCTATAAAAGCCACTCCGGAATTCGTTTCCGCGACGGCAGAAAGCGCACCACCACCCTTCGCCGTTCCATCCATTTTGGTGATGATTATGCCCGTAATTCCAATCGCATCGTCAAATGCGTGTGCCTGTACCGACGCCTGCTGCCCTATGCTCGCATCAAGAACGAGGAAACGCTGTTCGGGATTTATTGCCTTTTTTATATCCTCTATCTCCTTTATCATGTCTTTTTCCAGCGCATGTCTCCCTGCGGTGTCTATTATTTTGACATCATATTTCTCAAATTCTTTCACGCCGGCATTCACGATGCCCATCACCCCTTTTTCTCGTTCAGGCAGGTTCGCACCGTCATAAAAAGGAACGCCTATCTTTTCGCATAGCTGCCTTAGCTGTTCCGCTGCTGCGGGTCTATAAACGTCAGCGCAGATAACCGCCGGCTTTAAACCCTTCTTTTGATAATACTTCGCGAGTTTCGCACACGAAGACGTTTTTCCCGTACCATGCAAACCCACCATCATTATTCTCTGCGCCGTTAAAGGAACCTCCACACTCCTTCCTATGATGTTTATCAACTCCTCGTACACTACCTTTATCACATGCTCCCTCGGGTTCAGCACTAACTTCTCCTTCAAACTGCGCTCGCGTATGCGGCTCGAAATCTCCTTCACCAGTGAAATCTTTACATCCGCCTGTATCAACGCCCGTTGAATGTCCCGCACAAGCTCATCCACTGTTTGTTTGTCTATCCGCTTCGCCTTCGCTATCTTCCGAATCGTTTCCTTCAACGAACTGCTTAAGTTATCTAACATCCTTCCCCGTCACCATACTAATTTTAATTGGATTAGTTTTTATTTATCTTTTACTTCTGGTGGACTTATTTTTCTCTCTTCTGTGTGAATCTTGTGTAATCTCGTGGTTCTATACGAATATTAAAATTCCAGCTCCCCCGCTATCCTCGTCCCCATATTTATCGTTACCTCCGCTATATCCCCACAATACTTCGCTATTCTTCCCAAACTCTCCAGGATAGAAAGAATATGTACTTTGTCGGTAATACTCAGCTCTTCTGCTAAAATTCGCTCATTTAGTTCCTCCAGCTTGTCTGCCAGCGTATTTGCATCCCGTATCGTTTCGTTCGCCTCCTTCATATCCATATCCGACAAGGAAGCCAGCGTCTCGGTGAATATGTTTTCGGTGCGAAAGCCGATTTCTTTTATACGCTTCAACGTTGCGACTCGCAATGCCGCTTCGGGTTCCCGCATCAGCACCGCGCTTGTTTGATTCATTAACATTGCATTCTTCGCTATATTCTCCACGTGGTCGCCTATCCTCTCCATACTCTTCACTATTATCCGGTATCCCAGGCTATCACGCTGTCTGCCCACGCCTATCTTATTTGCAAGCTCGGGGTCGCTCATCGCAGCCTTTAGCTGCCTCACAATAAGCAAATAAAATCGGTCTATCTCATTATCACGCTCCGTAACATCCTCCGCGAGGTTCAGGTCACCTTTTTCAAGTGCGGAAATCGCATCTCCATGCATCGACACTATTATCTCGGACATGCTCCGTATCGCATCACGCAGCGTAAAATCCTCGTATTTCAAGAAACTCTGTAGTATTATCTCCTTTGATGACTCGCCAACAACCTCCATACCTATCAGCCTCTTCCTTACCTCCTCCTTTATCCGCTTCCGTTCCTCCGCCTCGAAATCCCTGGGAGATAAAAGCTTTACAAGGTCATATCCAACGAGGTAATAAGAGATGAGGTATCTAAAGTTATCCTCAAAGCTTTCGTTCTCGGAGAGTTCGAGCTCAGCGGATTTTATTCGCTCTTCTTCGCTCTTCTCTGGTGTTATCAGCAGGGAGTTATCACTACGTTGAACTAACGAGAGTTCGTCTCCATGTTTTATCCCAGCGGCTCGTGCCCATTTTACGGGGAGCGATATGGTAAGTGTAGAACCGCCTGTGAGCTGTACCTTTCTCTTCTCCTCGTTCATCATCACTATAATTCTATATATTGTAAATATATTTATATAAATATCCTGATGAGGTGTTGCATTTTTATTAAATACATTAAAATACATTAGTATTCTCAGGTTAGGAAAAGGTGGTTGAAGATGGAAGAAATGGAAGGGGACTATATCCCAAGATACGAGTATGAACGGTTAGAGAGCGACTATCGGCGGTTGATGAGGAAATACGAGGAGACAGAGGCGTATAAACTGGATTTGGAGAAACTCGTGTCTAAATCCCGGTCGCCGCCGTTGGACTGTGGATTTGTAGTAGAGAAGACGGAAGAAGGCGCCATCGTTAATCTGAATGGTGCATTAAAGGCTTTACCCTACGGAACGCTAACAGAGATGGAGATAAAGGATTTGAAGTCGGGTAAATTTGTATTTGTAGGGCGTATCCCGGACAGGAACAACCCCAGTGGATTTACCATAGGCATCACAAAGGTGTACGATAGGATGGTGGATTTAGAGGTGGGGGAGATAGAGGAGTTAAGGAAGGACGACGATGGATGGGTTGGAGAAATATCAACCGGGAAAGGGCGTGGTAAGATATATAAACGGCTGAAAGACCAAGAAAAGGAAATGGTAAAAGAGGGAATGAAGGTGGGGCTTCTTCCCGGCACGTATGATATACAGAAGAGTTACAAAGAAAAGGCAATCTCTCGCTATGAAGTCACGAAGAATCCTGAGGTGAGTTTTAATGACATTGGCGGGTTAAAGGGGATAAAGCAGGAATTAATAAAGAGTATAATTCTTCCGATGGTGAACCCCGATGATTATACAAAATATGGTGAAAACTCGCGGAGGATATTAATGTATGGTCCGCCGGGCTGCGGGAAAACGATGTGTGCAAAGGCGTTGGCATCGGCATTACCCAACTGTGAATTTGTAAAGATAGGGGCAGGAGAACTTTTCAGTATGTGGCTTGGCGAATCAGAGAAGAATGTGAGAATGGTGTTCGAGGCGGCGAACGCGAAATTAGAGGAAGGGGAAAACGACTATGGTGTGATTTTTTTTGATGAGATAGATGCATTAGCACAGGAAAGGGGGATGTACTCGGGCTCTTCCGGAGCGCCGGAGAGAGTCACCGGGCAACTGCTTGACCTCTTAGAGGGTTTCAATGCGCTGCACCCGCACCTTACTGTGATAGGAGCGACGAACAGGTTGTATCTTATAGATTCGGCATTCAGGGCGAGATTTGACAAGATAATCGAGGTTCCAAAGCCTGATAAGGAAGCGGTGTATTCCATTGCCTCTCTATATGCTAAAAAGATTCCTGTTGACCGCTACTTGATAAAGGAAGAGGGAGGAGAAGAAGAAGCGAGGTTGCATCTGGTGAAAAAGATTGTCGGCTATATGTACAGTGATAAGTATGTTGAGACAGAAATAGGGCGGATAAAGAGGGCGGATACGATAACCGGGAGGTTCATAGCGCAGATATTCAACTACGCAAGGGACAAGGCATTGGAAGAGAGGACATTGCTGATGCTTAAAAAAGGAGTTATCAGCAACGAGGATATGCGAAGAATGTGGGATGAAGAGGGAATCGCAGCGATATTAGATGCGGGGAGCAAGACGAAGGACTTGCAGAAGCGGTATAAACGCATAGAAGAGATAGGAGTGAACATGGGGCATCTGAAAGAGGGTTTTGACAAGTTTGTGGAGCGAAGAGCAGAGGAGATATTGACATCAGGGTTTGGTGAGATGCCCGAGGAAGAAACAGGGATGCACTTTTAGGTTTTAAGGTTGGGGTTTCAGGTGTTTGGCTTAAAAGATGCTAACACCTGACAACTCACATATCATATCCTACCATACCGCCGCCGTAACATGCAATAAAAATGGACTTGAACAAATGGCAAGGGGTGGAGCACGAATTTAGAGTGGGTATAAGTTCAGAATCTCCCGGCTTGTACAGGTATGCGAGATTTTATCACGTTGACGAAGTGATTCACGCACTTGAGACTTATACCTTTTTTGACGGCACGGATGCAATATGCTCGAAGCTGCGGCGGAGGAACGACGGGTTTTTGAGAAATGGCTCACGGATTTATATCTGCACGGGTGGTCACCTGGAGATAGCCACACCCGAGTGCAGAAATGCCTTCGAGGCGCTGAAATACGATAAAGCTGCGGAGCTGTATATGCAGATAGGTGTAGAGCGAGCAAATAAAAAATACCGGGAGAAATTGAGAAAAAGGGCAACTGCTCCTTCATACATCCAGTGCTGGAAAGCAAACGTGGAGATAGACAAGAGATATAGCAGGGGCACGCACGAATCATACGCGGTGGTGCGGCGGAACTTTGTGGGCAAAGAGAATCTGTTTATACCTTTTTTAGTACTTCGTAAGATATTTTTTGGTGCTGGCGGTTTTGTAGCGGAGAAGGAGGGTTTAAAATACGTGATTTCGCCAAAAGCGATGGTTTCAAAGCGGGTTCTTACCGAGTCGCCGTCTCAATGGCCAATATTGTCTACACGCGATGAGCCGTTGGGCACAAAAGATAAATACCGTGTGCATGTCACATCGGGTGAGGGAGTTCGCTCGGAAGTTACACGGCTGCTCAATAATGCCCTCACGTCGTACGTTCTGGATGCAATAGAAACCGGGAAACTCTCGCACGTGGAGGACATCTGGAATCCGCTTCAAACATTTAAAGACATTTCCGCGAATACCGAAGGCGATTGGCGGGTAAAACTGACGAACGGAAGGACTGAGCTGGCGATTGATTACTTAGAGGCGAATTATCTCGCAGTGATAGAGGAGCTGTTTGAAGAACGAGAGACGTCCTACTGGGACAATTATGTGTTGGATACGTTCAAGAGGCTTTGTGATAAGTTCAGGCAGGGGTTGCTTGAAGACCCTTATGTGGTGCGGCGTTTGGAATGGGTGATGAAATTATGGGTGATAAAGAACGAGATAGATGATTTTGATTATAAATACACATCAAAAGGGAAATTCGATTATCGGAGCATCTACATGATGGATGAGGAGATAGAGAAAGAGATAGCGGCTTCGTTTGATTTTACCAATCTCTGCGATTATGACTTATACGAGCGCATAGCGGATAAAATAGGCGTTGAACGAATATTAACGGAAGAGGAGATAGGAGAAGCGTTGTTATTCCCACCGAAGGATTCAAGGGCTGAGCTGAGGGTAAGACTTGCATCAGAATTCGGGAATGCTGCACTGAGCTGGAATAAGATAACGATAAACAGGGAGCCAAAGATAAAGATAGACATGAGCAGACCAACGGGAGAAGAATATTCGCGGATGTTTGAAAGGTATCCGGAACTTGCGAGGATGCCAAGCGCGGTGGTAGTGTTTTTGCGTGAACGGAGGCGAGGTGAGGCAACGAGGCAGGTTCTTGTGCGGCTTCTGGCAGAGGAAGAAGACGTAAGAGGCTGGGAGGAGGAGATAAGCCGCGAGATAAGGAACAGAATAGTCAGGAATCCGTATTTAGATTATTTGCTGTATTCTAATAATAAGACGTATAGATTTGATGAACTGGATGGCTGGAATGAGGACACGATAAAGAAACGGTTAGAAGAGATAAGCAGGGCAGAGGAGGAGAGCAGGGGCGAGGAAGAAGATGTTTAACTAACCACAAGATTACACAACACTTTTTCTTTTTAGAAAAAAGAAAACCTGTGCTAAAAGAAAAAAAATAAGTTCTTTTGGTAAAGCTTTTCTTTCTAAGAAAAGGTTTGTGCTAAAAGAAAAACAAATAAAATGTTTTTAGTCACTGTTTTTACCGAAGGTAAAAAAATTGTGTGTAAATCAGTGTCTTAAATAGAAGGAAGCTATACGTTATATACAATGAAAAAGATAATCGCTACTGTTGAAATATGGAAGGAAGGAGGGATGTTCACGGCATATTGCCCCGAGTTGGACGTTGCAAGTTGTGGTCATACATCTGAAGAAGCAAAGAAGAATTTGAGAGAGGTTATAGAGATACAACTGGAAGAAACAGCCAAGCTTGGGACGTTGAACGATTTTTTGGCAGAAGCCGGTTACGTTGTAGAGGATGAGGTGTTGAAAATAGAGAAGAAGATAGTGGGATTTGAAGAGCTATCAATCTCTGTTGGTGCCTTGTGATGAAAATAAAGCCCACGAATTGGCGAACACAGGTAAAAATCTTCGAGAAATACGGCTGTGTCTTCGTTAGACAGAGAGGGGATCATTTGATATTTCACCACGAAAATGCGAAAAGAGCCGTAGTCATCCCAAAATATGATGAAATCCCTGTAACGGTCATACGAAGCAACATGAAAACAGTTGGGATGACAAGGGAAGAATATTTTTCCATTCTGAGAAGCATTTAGTTTTATAATTTATAATAAAGGAGATAGGGAAGTGGCTAGAGCAGGGACAGAGAGTAAGATAAGAGGGATAGAGCAGGAATATCCGTTGAGTATAAAAGTAAGTTTAAATCCGTCTTTGCTCGTTAACGCTGCGATTCAGGGATTAAAACGAAGGAAATTTTCACGCGATGTAAACTGGGACACCGCTACTGAAGTATCGCAGGAGGCGCATGAATCGAAAATAGCTTCTTCGTTTGGTGAAAATGGATGCCGGATTTATAACGATATGGGGCATCTTGAAATATCAACGCCTTCTTACAACAACCCTTTTGATGCCGTGGCATACGATAAAGCATCCGAGATATATGCTTTTATGGGGTCAAAAGAGGCGAGTCTGGCGTTAAAGAAAAAAGTGGTCGTCCATAAGAATAATGTTGCGAATTTCTTCAGTCGCTCTGGTGCGGGTGCGAAAAGAGTAAAGACCAATACGTACGCTACACACGGGAATATACTAACAAAAAGGGCAGCGTGCAGAGATTGGAGTCGAGTAGAAAAAGCGCTAATACCCTGGATGGTTACAAGAATACTGTTCACCGGGGCGGGAGACGTTGTTTCGGGAGATACTATTGGTAAAGAAGGAGTGAAGTTCGTTATTTCGCCAAGAGCGATGTTTGTCGTTCATCCATCCTCTCTTTCGACCACAGCGGGCAGAGGCATTCTGAACACGCGAGACCAGCCGCATGCGGCACGTCACTACTGGCGACTGCACGACATACATTACGAAGCGCTTCGTTCTGAATACGCGATTTTCTTGCGTGATATCACGCAAGCGATGGTAATTTGTGCATTTGAATTGGGGTTCCTGGATGATGCACCGGAGATAGAAGACCCTGTGAGAACGTTCAAAAAGATATCGGCAGATACACAGGAATGCGAGTGGAAGCTAAAGTTGAAGAACGGCGAGTCCACGGATGCCGTTTCCATTCTTCGATTTTATCACGAACGGATAGAGGCGATGTATGAAGAGATGGGGGATGAAAAAGAAGACCAAAAATGGACTGAAATAGGAAGAAAAGGCTTAAAAGAAGCAATAGAGGACTTAGAAGCGCGGCAGCTCGAAAAATACGTGGATGGGTTTGATTGGGTGACGAAATTGGCATTGCTTGTGAATTATGAGCCAAAGAATGCCGCTGAGGGAATAAGCGTCTGTAACCAATACGCACTGGTGGACGAAAGTGCGCTGTACGGCATTCAGGATGGTGAAGACAGTCTGAAAGGCAATTGCCTTTACAATCCGAAGGAGTCGCGGGCATTCGCAAAGCGAGCATTGCCAGAAGTTGATTGGCGGGCTTTATCGGATAGGGTGAAATACGCATTGACTAATGCGCCCGAACAGACACGGGACTTTTTCAAGGTTGAAATGTTGAGAAGGTATGGCTCGCACGTGCGAAGTGTCAGCTGGTCCACGATGGTGCTTGATGAGGCGAAAATAATGCTGGATGAGCCGTTTATGCTGAATAAGGAGGAGATAGGGACGAAAATGGAGGGGGGAAAGCAAATAGAGGATGTTCTATCAGCCGCAAAGGAGTTGTATCCCGATAAGGTGGTTTATTGAAAAACCTCTCTTTAAACCTTTTAAGAAAAGGTTTATCAAAAACACTTCGTAAAGAGAAAGCTTTACCAAAGAAATATTATGCTTTATATACATTAAGAAAAAGGGACAAAAGTTTAAGGGGGTTGAGTTAAGGTGGACGAAAACGCGCTGGTTTTTGAAGGAATGGAAGAGGAAGAGGAAGGTGAAGAAGAGGAAATAGAGGAGGAGGACGGGTATGTAAAAGGGGAACAGAAGGAATACGGAGGTGCGAGTAAGGCGGAAGAGATGACGAACCTGATGGAACGGTTGAAGAAACGGGAGAAGAAGGAGAAAGCCGCCAACCTCGTGAGTAAGTTAAGAGGGAAGAAGAAGGCGAACAAGAAGATAATGCCCTATGAAATATATGCAACTTCAGGGGAATAAACAACTTTTTCCGGTGTCCTCATGAAATCATGATTAATGCTCTGGGAACATTTGTCTTATTTATTCTACCTATGGACTACTTAATACTTGACTCGTTGCTTGATGTAAAGAAGCAGAAAATAGAAGCATTCTGCGAAGAGCGGCTGAACGCAGGAAGGAAGGCGTATGAAATCACAGAAGAAATGACCGAAGGCCTGAAGGAAATAGGGCGGGGATACAAGGAGATATATTTCGACGCCGAGCTGATGGTTTCGGGCTGGAATGCAAAGAAGCTACTGCAGCTACTCAAGCAGCCGCTGTTGCAAGAGGAGCTAAAAGAGGGCGTAAAAGAGCAGCGGGACAAGATAGGGAAAATCGTTATTGGGACGGTCAAAGGGGACGTGCACGATATAGGCAAAGAGATAGTCGGTATAATGCTATCTGCTGAGGGTTTTGAGGTCATTGACCTGGGAACAGAGGTAGAAAAGAGCAAATATGCAGCAGCGGTCGCGGAAACGGAAGCCGACATTGTTGCAATGTCCGCATTACTCACGACGACACGCGAATACATGGCAGAGGTCATACAGTATTTCAGGGAAGAAGGTCTGGAGGTAAAGATAATGGTTGGTGGTGGTGCGGTCAGCGAAGATTATGCAGATGAAATCGGTGCCGATGCATACGGTAAAGACGCCGTTGATGCCGTCAAGAAAGCGAAGGAGCTTATTCTTATTGGATGAATGAGTGAATGGCGAAACATAAAAGCCAGCTAATCGTTTCAGGAACAATTGTATATGGCGATGACTTTGAGGATAGGGCGGGGTATGCGGTAATCGAAGGCGGGAAAATAAAAGAAATTGGCGAAGGAAAGATAGAAGCGGATGTGACGGGTATTGTAATTCCCTCGTTCGTCAATGCACATACCCACATCGGCGATTCTGTGGCAAAAGAGCCCGATTTTATGCCGCTGGACATGTTAGTGGGTCCTGGTGGCTTCAAGCACAAAATATTGGCTGAAACAGCACATAACGAGCTTGTTTATGCGATGAAGGACAGCATTGAGGATATTTTTGCTACGGGAACAGGACTGTTTGCAGATTTCCGAGAAGGTGGTGTTTTGGGTATTAAAGCACTAAAAGAAGCTTTTGATTCGGCACAAGGACGAGAAAAAGTGGATATGAAAATATTTGGCAGACCAGAAGCGGACGAATTGCGAATTTTTGAATCGGCGGACGGAATAGGCATAAGCAGTGTCGCGGACTACCCGTGGGAAGACGTGAAACGTTTAGCGGCGGAGACAAAAACAAGGGGGAAAATGTTCGCACTTCACGCAGGTGAACGAAATGCAGAAGATGTAGAAGGTGCGATAGAGCTTGAACCTGATTTCATCGTACACCTTACAAAAGCATCGCAGCAGGATTTCGAGAAGATGCGGGATAAAAACATAGCGGCTGTCGTTTGCATTCGCTCTAATCTGATGACAGGGATGGGACTGCCGCCTTTACGTCAGATGCTCGCGGCGGGATTAACGGTAGGTGTTGGCACGGATAACGTAATGCTCAACTCACCTGACATGCTCTCAGAAATGGAATTCATCGCCAAGATTTTTCGTAAGCTTGATGAACGGAAAGTGCTGAAGATGTGCACGCTTGATTCCGCAAAGGTGCTGAAAGAAGACAAATTCGTGGGTTCGATAGAGGAAGGGAAAACGGCGAATCTGGTGGTGGTTAGGAACGATACACCAAATATGCGGGGTGTGAGAAACTCGATAAGAGGCGTGGTGAGAAGAGCGACACGAGATGACATTGCGGCGGTGGTATATGAAGGGAGGTTGTTCAAAATTCACCGCAGAGAGCGCTGAGTTCACAGAGAAAATTTCATTCGCAGATTTTAGACAAGAAAATAGAAAATAAATTGTTGACACAGATTAACGCAGATTAACATGGATTAAACAGGTGCCAGGTTTTGGAGCTTTCAAGCGGATTAGATGCTTAGCTTCTTAGCGAGTAGCCAAACCACTAAACCACTAAACCACTAATTTCGTTATCCCTTTCAGAACACCTTCAAACGTGCTTTTTCCCGCGACCAAATCCACTTTCATGCCTGCTTCTGTTATGGTTTCAGCAGTCAAATCACCAATAGCGGCAATTTTCGCGTGTTCCAAAACCTCAAAGATATTCTCTTTCATTTCAAATTCTCTGGCAAGCCCCAAAAACGTTTTAAATGTTAAAGAACTCGTGAATATAATATAATCAGGGTTATAGGTTACGAACTCCGAAAACAGCTCTTTCTCTTCTTCGGTATCCTTTATCTCCACTTTATATACCTGGATGTCCTTCACGAAAGCACCTTTTTGACGTAAGAAGTCCAGAATGTCCCGTCCACCTTCGGCACTCCTCAGGAAAACGATTTTTTTATTTTCCGCATCTCCTCGCTTATCCATTAGCTCCATGAGCCCTTTTGCGCTGTATTGCTCCGGCATAAAGTCAACTCGCACACCTCGTTTCTCGAGTTCCGAACCCGTAACCGGACCAATAGCGCAGATTTCGATAGCCGCGTCCGAAAGCTTCGCTTTCAATTCAAATTTACCTTCGCAGATGCCGAACGATTTCTTTACGCCGTTTAGACTTGTGAAGACGACTATGTCCACGCGCTCATAAAAAACGTCCTCTATCTCCTTCAATGCCTCTTTTCTATCTACCAGTTCAAACAGGGTAAAGCCGAAGAAATCAAACCCGTATCTGTCTGCTTTTTCCTTTGACCGTTTAAGCACGTTCTCAGGTCGAAAAGCTACTATTTTCTTTCTTTCCATCTTATAACCCCCCGATTACACAGATTTTCACACAAACTTTCTTTCACAAAGAAAGCTTGACCAAAGAAACGTATATTTTTTAGTAAAGTAAGCCTTTTCAGGGCTTGCGGGATGCGGGCGGAGCCCGCGATTGCGAAGCAAAAAAGTTTATTTATATACTCATTGTCAATATTATTACAGGTGATGAAAATGGCAGAAGCCGAAGTCCGGTTTAAGATTCCTTGGGAATTGAAAGAAGAAATGGAAGAATTCCCGGAAGTGAAGTGGCAAGTAGTTGTGAGGAAGTTGCTCAAAGCACAATTGGAAAGAATGCTTGAATTAAAAGCGATTGTAGCGAAAAGCGAGTTCACAGAAAAAGATGTGGAGGAGTTATCCAAGAAAGTTGACGAATCATTAGCAAGAAGATTTAGAGAATCATTGAGGAAGTGATCCCAGTTGTTAGTGGTAGTCGATGCCAATACCGTTTTTTCCGCTTTGCTAACCAAAGGGAGAACATTTGATGTCCTCTTAGCCAATAACCTTTTCAAAAGGTTCGAGTTTATCGCTCCAGAATTCTTGTTCTTTGAGTTCGGTAAGCATTTAGATGAAATAGTAGAGAGAAGCAAATTATCGGATGAAGAACTGGCTAAGGTGTTCAGGTTCATAAAAGGAGAGATAGATTTTACCCCGTTTGAAGAGTTCAACAGATATGCTGATGAGGCAGAGAAAATAGCACCACACGCCAAAGACGTGCAATACTTTGCCTTAGCTCTCTCCTTCCACGCTGCAATTTGGTCTAATGAAAAGGCGTTCAAGGAACAGTCCAAAGTCAAGGTATTCTCCACAAAAGATTTAATTTCCGTTTTATTCTCAACACCATAACCCAGCTCTGGACTTGATAGCAAGCCAAAGTTATTTATATTCACATCACCAATATTATTAGTGGTGATAGAAATGGCGGAAGCCGAAGTCAGGTTTAAAGTTCCTAGTGGATTGAAAGAACGAATGTCTAAAATAGCGTGGATTGACTGGTCTTCCGTAGCAACAAAAGCTATCTCAGAAAGATTGAAAGACATAGAAGAACTCGAAATAAGAAGGAAGGTTGCCGAAATATCGGAAATATCCGAAGATGACGATAGAGAGGTCAAAGCGTCTCTGGCTGAGGAGGTTGTCTCTTCTACTGAAGAGGTATTAAAGGAGCTCAAATCTGGTAAAAGAAAACCGATGACCGTAGAGGAGCTCAATGAATGGTGCAATGAATTATGAAGATTACCATCTCTAATGAACTCAACCAAACGATGGAAAAGCTCAAAAAGAAGGATATTGCCTTGTTCAGAAGACTTCAAAAGAAGATTAACCTGATTTCCGATTGTGACGAAACTACCATCCACCATTTCAAAAATCTCAGGAGAGGTATGAGCGATTACAAGCGTGTTCACATCGGTCACTTCATCTTGCTGTTCAGGATAGAAAAAGGTGTTCTCATCTTCGATAGATTTGTGCATCATAAAGAGGCTTATAGAAAATCTGTGTAATCTCATGGTTATCAAAAAGTCACACCAACTTCTCCCTCACATTAACCACATCACCGACCACAATCACCGCCGGCGGCTTCACTTTTTCTTTCGCTGCTACTTCCACGATGTTTCCCAGCGTTCCGACCACAACCCTTGCATCTTCGGTAAATCCCTTTTCAACCATCGCAACAGGCGTTTCGGCACGCAGTCCGTGTTTCAAAAGGTTGTCTACATTTTTAGCAAGATTTCCTACACCCATCAGAATGACGAGCGTGCCCTTCAAATTCGCAATCGCTTCCCAGTTGATGCTATCCATTTCTTCTTTTTCTTCCATCTCATGTCCCGTGATTACAGTAACAGCAGAAGAAATGCCGCGGTATGTAAGTGGAATGTGGAAATAAGCAGGTGCGGCAACCGCCGATGTTATCCCGGGCACCACGTCAAAATCAACACCATGTTTCCTGAGAAACACCGCCTCTTCACCACCTCTACCGAAAATATAGGGGTCTCCGCCTTTCAATCGCACTACCTTATCGTATTGTTCTGATAGGTCAACCATGAGCATGTTTATCCCATCCTGCGAAAGTTTATGCTCCTTCGCCGTTTTTCCGATGTCAATGACCTTCTTACCTTCGGGAATCAGCTTCTTCACGCCGAAAACCAAATTGTCAACTAATACCACGTCTGCTTCTTGTATAAGCCGATACGCCTTCAAACTTATCAGTTCCGGGTCCCCCGGTCCTGCACCCACGAGATATACTTTTCCCATTTTTGTCCTTGTCACATATAAAGTATAACTGCCTTTCTATTTAAGACACAGATTTACACTGATTTACGCAGATTTATTTTAGTTTAACAGCGTTGATTCTTCTCACCTGCGTTAATCTGTGTCTATAATTTATTTCCGCCAGGCGATAATCTGACGATAATCTGACGATTCTTTACTTTAAGCCAGTTCATAGTATATCGCCCTCCCTTTACCTATCCTTTTCACCAGCTTATTTTCTAACAGTGGTTTGAGGTCTCGGTTCGCAGTGTCCCTACTAATTTTTTTATCGAACATTTTCTGTATCTCACTGATAGTAATTCTTGGATTAGTCTGAAGATACTTGAGAATCTTCATCTGCCTATCGTTTAAGTATATTTGTCCTCGTTCTTCTTTTAGCACTCGATCCAGACTCAGGTCTAAAATCGCTTGTTTCACGCGACCCATACTCACTGCGACGCCTTCCATAAAATATTCTAACCATTGGGTGATATTTATTGTTTGTGGGTCAACGGTTTGCAGAGCTGCGTAGTATCTGCTACGTTCTTCATTATAATAATCATCCAACGCGAAGAAACGTTTCGTGTCAAAACCGCGGAGGTATAGAATCAACGTTGCCAGTGCCCGCGCAGTCCTACCGTTACCATCTACAAATGGGTGTATCCGAACGAATTCGTAATGTGCAATCCCGCTCATCAAAACCGTGTATAATTCTTTTGCTTCTTTACCGTTTAGCCAAGCAATAAAGTCGTGCATTAAAGCGGGAACTTGCGATGCTTCCGGCGGTTGAAAGGTTACCCTTCCCAGACCGTTAACCACTGCTACCTCCACTTTTCGATAGTGCCCGGCTTCGGAATCCGTAAGAATCCCCCGGGTATTTAACCTGTGTATTTCCAGGATTATGTCCTCAGTAATATTGTCAGCACATTTTTCTCCTAACTTGTCTATGTATTCCAGAACCTTCACATAGCCCAGGACCTCCTTTTTGTCCTTTTCCCATGCCGCTATGTCTTCGCCCCGGAGCAGTCTATTAACCTCTTCCATTGTGAGTCTGTTCCCTTCGATACTCGTAGAATGGTGAGTCATTTTTAGAATTGCTTCTTTTCTCAGTTTGACCTCCCATTTAGGGAGCAGCGGTGCGTTAAGTACGACCTCACGAGAAGCAGAAATATCTGCTATGTGGTTGAGGATTTTGTTCGTAATGGTGAAGTTTGGATGGTACATGGTGGATACCTCTTGCTTTTAAATACTAAAACAGCGTTATAAATAAAACACCCAACACCATCACGATTGCACCTACTAATCGCGCTCTTATACCCTTCTCTTTAAATATCAGGTATCCAAAGAGAACGCCGCCGATTGCACTCGTTCTTTTTATTGATATGACGTATGCTACGAGGGTTAAACTGATTGCGGTCATCTGACATACGGCAGTCAATCCGCCGAACAGCCCGAGTGTAAGTAAAGCACGCCAATTAGCACGTATCTGGGCTGTTTTCCTGTTCCTTCTGAACGTACATAGCGGTAACATAAGTAGTGCAACATAGATGTCTATGGCAATTACCCAAAAGAGTGGAGACGAATTTTGCAGTCCAATCTTGTCAATGTTGGCGGTTATACTCCAGATGAATGTCACTACCAGCATCAACCTTGGACCTTTTTCTTTCAGCAGCGCTTTAAATGGGGCAAAGTATCCCCGGGACTTTTTATTTATGTTCAGCAGATACGAACCCGTGACAATCAGGAAAATGCCAATAAGTCCAAAAATACCGGGGAATTCTCCAACCATTACAGGCGAGGTTATTAAAAGAAATAGAGGCGTAAATGTAAGCATCGGAACAGTTATGGACAAATCAGACGACTTGATGGCTTTCATGTACAGGACAAGCGTAAAGGCATATAGAGTGCCGCCAGTGACCAATGCCAGCCAGAACCGCTCGCCGAGAGGCGGGATTTCCGTAAAAAGCAGTATGGGTAACAGAAATGGCAGCGCAAAGCACGGTAATGACCATGCAACTACGTATTCGTCAACGTCTTTCAGACTTTTTTTGCTGAGGACGTCCTTCGTTGCCTCGAAGAATGCAGTTAAAAATGCGAATATGAACCAGAGCATGATTAAATTATAAAACGATTATTTTAGATTTTTCAAAAAATATTTGCATTCACCACCTTTCCACCCTCCCTATCCAATCCCTGTACGGTTTAGTGTCAACCTCGCCACGAGCGTAAGCGTCATGCCATCCTCTCGGTACCGGCATCTCCGCATACAAACGCTGTCGCCACGCTTCGAGCAGAGTCCGATGGCGACCCAAAAAATCCGCAGCACATACGACCTTGTGCCCCGTCGTGGACGATACCAATACCGATAACTTATCCAGCCAGCGAGCCCCGCCCTTAGAACGCATCAGATGATGGTCAAGGATTAAAGTATCAACGCCCTGGGCAAGTCGCACGGCATTACGCCAGGCGGTTTCACGTTGCCGCTGTGAAAGATGTGGCAAATATAGAGGTGGACCGGAAGCCAGCACAATCGTCGGCTGCCAGTTCAGGATTCGGGGCACCGTCCCCTCATCGAGCAGTTGGATGTCAGAAGCGTGCACAAATACTTCGTTTCCTTCTTCTATCCTTGTCATCATTACCGTGCCGCCGCGTTTGTCTCGCTCTCCATGCGGAACGGGCAGCGAGAAACTTAACGGTCCATCGTTCTGCCCTTCGGCATTCGGCAGGTTGTCGTCCAGTGCAATGCGTAACGACTGTAACCGATTCAGCATGTTTCGAGAAAGCCCACGAGGACCTTTAACCCAGAACCGGATTTTTTGTGGTCGTGCCTGGCATAAGGCAGCCACTTTTTGCGCCGGCATCTGAAACGGATTGGCATCTACTAAGGGCACGTGGTCGCCATGCAAATGGCTGAACACGACGTCAGTAGCGTCTTTCAATTCAGTTAGGATTTTATGACGCACTGACTCGCCAACCGCTACCTGCAAAGGATGAGGGAGCAAGCCGTGACGATTATAGCCCAATGCCACGCCGGGGTCAATGGCTATCTTCCGGTCTTTGACCTCTACCATGCAGCTCAGACCACGAACGCCTAACGACTCCGTGCCGAGAATTTCAATTTGCATCCTTTTTTACCTTATAAAACACTTTTTCTTTTTTACAAAAAGAAAACCTGTGCTAAAAGAAAAAACAAAAAAGTTTTATAATTAATCTCGTGGTCACGATTTTAATTTTTCAAAAACCAGTATCGCAGTAATCAAATCCTCAAAGGCGACGCCAGTTGATTTGAAGAACGTTATATCCTCCTCGCTCGTCCTGCCCTTTGCTTTACCGAGCAATACGTCACCCAGAGGAATCAAATCCCCCTTCTCCACTATTCCTTTTTCCAGTCCCCTGTGTATCTCTCCCGAATGTGTGCACTGCGCTAAATCATCAATGAATATCCGGCTTGATTTTTTCAGCACTTCAGGTGCAAATTCTATCTTCGTTTTCGAGTCGGCACCAACTCCGTTAAGATGTACCCCCTGTTTTATCAGGTCAGCAGAAATGAACGGTTCCGTGGCTGAGGTTACGGTTGTGACTATGTCAGAATCCACCGCCTCTTCCAGACCGACATCTGCTATGTCAACACCCCACCCGGGTTCATATTGCTTTTTAAAATCTCTCGCTTGTTGTTCGGTGACATCATATACCTTTAGCGTGTCAATAGAAGGTCTTACAGCCAGTATTGCCCCCGCCTGGTAAGGAGCTTGTTTTCCTGCTCCTATTATGCCCAGCGTTTTGCTATCGGTCCTCGATAACGCTTCGGTAGCAACACCAGTAGCGGCACCTGTTCTATACGCGGTCATCTCCTCCGCCTGCATTATCGCCACCAATTGCTGTGTTTCGGCATTCCTGAGTAAATATTCACCCAATACCATTGGCAAATCGAGTTTTTTGTTTCCCGGCGCAGTGATGACAATCTTCACACCGCAATAATTGCGATTGTATTCCGGCAAATACGCAGGCATACATCTCATGTCCGACACGCCTGTATCAACGTACACCTTTTCAGGCACAATGGTCTGCCCTGAAGAACTTTGTTCAAACCCTCTTCGTATCTCAGCAATGAATGCTTTCCATCCTATACTCTCTATCGTTTCTTTTAGTTCTTCGTTTGTTACGAGAAACGCATCCAGCTCAGTTATCTTTTTCATAACACTTTTTCTTTTTACAAAAAACCCTTTTGCAAGCAAAAGCCTTTACAAAACTTTTAAGAAAAGTTTTATCAAAAAAGCTTCGCTGAAATTTGCTTCGCAGAAAACCTGTGCTAAAAGAAAAAATTAGTTTCTTTGGTAAAGTTAACTTTCTTTTTTAAAGAAACATTCATGACCCATAGGGACACCCATGAGCATGAAAATGAGTGCATATAGATAAGCATTATGTATTTCCAATTAAATAAACATGGTTGGAGGAGTATAAGGTGACCGGAGTAGCAATGGAGAGCACTGGCATATATTGGAAACCTATCTTTAATATACTTGAAGATGGTTTCGATGTGGTTCTGGCAAATGCACAGCACATCAAGAATGTCCCCGGGAGGAAGACGGATATCAAAGATTGCCAGTGGATTGCCCGGCTATTCAGGAATGGATTGATCTCGGGTAGCTTTATTCCTCCGCGGGATATCCGCGAGTTGAGGGACCTTACCCGAACAAGAAGGAAGCTTGTTGAGGAGATGGCTTCGGAGAAGAATCGTGTTCAGAAAG
>JAYEII010000100.1:0-6851 GCA_034660015.1 Methanobacteriota archaeon
GTTTAGAACGCTCAAAGGCGTGTATTTCGGTCTAATGAATTCACATGCCTCAAACTACATTAATCATCATTTACATCGGTATCGGTCTTTTCGCGGGTTTTATGAGTGGTATGTTTGGAATCGGCGGAGGTGCCGTTAGGATACCGTTGCTTAATCTCGTAGGTTTGCCTTTACTCAGTGCTTTTGGAATAAATTTATTTATCGTGCCTTTTTCATCATTAGTGGGCGCAGTGAGTCAAAGGGAAAATATAGAAAAAGAAATAGCGATTTATTTAGGTGTTGGCGGTGTTTTTGGAGCGATAATAGGCGCATTTCTCGCAGGTTTAATTCCAACTTTAATTTTAGCAGTTATTTTCGTTGCTCTTTCTCTTGTAATAGTGTTAGGGCTATTTTTAGACCGAATTGCACCAGCGCTTGCTCATAAATTCAATCTTACACATAAGAGTGCTTTCGCATCTTCTTTTTTTCTTAGCTTAATGGCAGCCATTCGAGGCGGAAGTGCGGGTTCTCTATTTCCCGCTTTTTTAAAAGCCACTGGGAGCGATATCCATAGAGCAATTGCGACCTCCTTATGTGTAACGATTTTTACATGTATTGGCGCTGCAGCGATATTCTGGTCCCGTGGTGATATAATCTGGTTGCCGGCAATTTTTGCGCTCACCGGTTCAATGGTAGGAGCAAGGCTTGGAAGTGCGGTCTCATTAAAAACCAAATCGGTCTGGTTGGAAATTGGTCTTGGAATATTAGTTGTGGCTCTTGCTCTTATTACTGTATATAAGGCAGTATAGAAAGATTTTTAGCATTTCTAATTTGCATTCGGCATTTTGGAATTTGGAAAGGAACTATATTTTTTTATTACGGGTTCTCTTTCTAAAAGGAAGTGTTTCGTGTACTATGAACAGGAACAAATATCTGAAAGGAATCAGTGCAAACGTACTTTTATTGGGCGTTGTCAGTTTCCTGAACGATTTAAGCAGTGAAATGATAATGCCAATTTTACCTATGTTCATCACGGCATTAGGCGGTGCGGGTTTGATTTTGGGGTTAATCGGGGGATTACAAGACAGCATATCGAGCATCCTGAAGGTTCTTTCGGGATACTGGTCTGACAGATTAGGAAGGAGGAAGATATTTGTCTCTTCCGGCTATCTAACTTCCGCGGGCTTCAAATTGCTCCTGTCCTTCTCCACGATATGGCAGCACATATTAATCTTCACAAGTTTTGAACGCGTGGGAAAAGGCCTGAGAACTGCACCAAGAGACGCAATTATCGCTGATTCCATGCCCGAAGCGAGAGGGAAGGGATTTGGAATACATCGAGCACTTGATACATCCGGCGCAATTGCAGGGTCGGTACTTGTTTTGCTTTTACTTTTGTTTTTCTGGTTCGACCTCGAACAAAAAGCATATCAAATTGGTTTTTATAAGTCAATCATATTTATAGCAGCGATAGTCGCTTTTTTCTCCTTAGTGCCTCTTCATTTTGTAAAAGAAGGAAAAAGAGCGCCGCAGGAGATAAGATTGCAGATAAGCCTGAAAAAACTGCCTAAGCAGCTTAAGTTGTTCATTGTGGTGGCAGCTCTCTTTGCATTAGCCAATTTTACCTACATGTTCTTCATTTTAAAGGCAATGGATGCTTTCATGCCAATAATGCCCGTGAAGGAGTCAATCGCACTTGCTATACTTTTATATGTCCTCTTTAACGCCTTTTACGCCTTGCTTGCCATTCCTTTTGGCACGCTATCAGACAGAATAGGAAGAAGTAAAGTGCTTATTTTTGGCTACTTCCTGTTTTCTGTAACCTGTCTCGGATTTGCTCTTTTCGATTCGCTCGCCGCCTTTATAGTTTTATTCCCCCTTTATGGCGTGGTTTATGCGATGGTAGACGGGAACCAAAGGGCTTTTGTATCCGACCTGTCCACAGAAGAATTAAGGGCAACCGCTTTAGGCACTTTTCATACGATGATAGGCTTGGTAGCGTTACCCGCAAGTTTAACAGCGGGAATCTTATGGCAAACGATTAGTCCAAATGCAACCTTTATTTATGGCAGCGTAATCAGCTTCATCGCCGTTATTTTGTTCCTTATTTCTTCTCGTTGTACATAAAGTATAATTTCCTTCTATTTGAGACACTGATTTACACTGATTTACACTGATTTTTTCTTTTGGTGGGTTGGGTGAGCTATTTTTAACGGCATTAATCTTTTCATCTGCGTTAATCTGCGTTAATCTGTGTCAACAATTTATTTCTAAGCCTCTTCGTTTTAAATCAAAAATGTTACTCGAAAAAAAGCGTAAATTACTTTAAGCAGAATTGACTTGAGTAGTTGATGATAGAAGCGTTAAATAAACAAACTAAAAGAGGGAGCGTGAAAAAATGGCAAAAGAGGAAAATGAAACCGTAAGTGAAGGTGAAGAGGACGTTGCCGTCGTCTTAATAGGACACGGAAGCAAACTACCGTATGGGAAAGAGGTAATGGAAGAGTTTGGAAGGCGAGTAGAAATGCGAGGGATATTCAAGGCTGTTCGGGTTGCGTTCATGCAATTGAACTCGCCAAGCATTGAGGATGCGTTGAGAGAACTTGCTAAAGCGGGAATGACGAATATCGTGGCACAACCCGTTTTTTTAGCAGACGGAGCGCATACAACAGAGGACATCCCGGGGAAGCTAAAAGAATCTTTCGAAGGAGCATGGGCAGAGCTGGGGAAAGGCGTAAAACTGATTTACGCAAAGCCAATTGGCGTGGATGAACGAATCGTGGACATATTACTGGACCGCATAAAAGAAGCGACGGGAAAGTAAAATCCGCGTAAAACAAATTGAGTTCCACGAGGAGGATGCGGGGGGAGGGATTCGAACCCTCGTATCCCTGCGGAACAGGATCTTAAGTCCTGCGCCTTTGTCCATGCTCGGCTACCCCCGCTTTGCTACTGCGATAAATAAAAATTGGATTTAAATACCTATTAATATTATCCAGATTTATATGCAAAGGGTGAAAAAATGATAGGTAGAAAAGAGATAAAAGAAGTTCTGGATGGATATGAGCTTGACGAGGTGATTATAGGCGTTCTCGGGTCACATTCCGCACTGGATATATGTCGAGGAGCGAAGGACATGGGCTTCAGGACGCTGGTGGTGTGCCAGAAGGGCAGGGAGAAGACTTATGACCACTACTATCGGGCGGAAAATTCCTGCGGAATAGTGGACCAGACCATCGTGCTTGATAAATTTTCAGATATAACCGAAGATAGCGTGCTGAGGCAGATGCGTGAGAATAACGTTATTTTTATTCCACACCGCTCCTTTGAAGTCTATGTGGGTTTTGACCGCATCGAAGATGATTTTCTTCTGCCCCTGTTCGGGTCGAGAAGTATGCTTCGGGCAGAGGAACGAGATGCAGAGAGGAACCAGTATTACCTGATGGAAAAAGGAGGGATTCCCTATCCCCTGATATACAAAAGTCCTGGGGAAATAGACCGCCTGGTTCTGGTTAAAGCACCGGAAGCCCAGCGGAAATACGAACGTGCGTTCTTCTTCGCCTCTTCTCCCGCGGACTTCTACAAGAATTCCGAGCAGATGCTTCGTGATGGTAAAATAACAGAAGAAGGGCTGAAGAAAGCGGTCATCGAGGAGTTCGTTATGGGTGCGCAGTCTAACTTCAATTACTTCTACTCTATCTTAGATGAGCGGCTGGAACTACTGGGGATTGATACCAGGAGACAGACAAATCTGGATGGCATACTTCGCCTTCCGGCATCACAGCAGTTAGAAGCCTTGAAGTACATAGACGTCAAAGCCATCGAAGCCGGGCATATCGCATGCACGGTAAAGGAATCACTTTTAGAGCAGATATTCGAGCTTGGGGAGAAATTTGTCACCGTTGCTAAGGAAGAGTATCCGCCGGGAATTATAGGTCCTTTTGCATTGCAGTCCGCTTTCATTCCCGGTCCTCCAGAGGAAAAAGCCGTAGTTTTTGACATCTCCATGCGAGTGCAGGGCTCTCCCGGAACACGTTTTACGCCATATTCGGGATACCGCTACGAGGAGTCGCTTTCGGTAGGGAAGAGGGTGGCTATGGAACTCAGAAAAGCCATTCAACTGAACAGATTGGAAGAGACGGTTACATGAAATGAAATAAATGATAGATAAAAGGGAAATTCATCACATTTTGGACGGATATGACAGGGATGAGATAACCATCGCCACCATGGGGAGTCATACTGCACTCCAGATACTTAAAGGAGCAAGAGATGAGGGGTTCAAAAGTCTGGTGATATGTAAAAGAGGCGCTGAAGAGGTCTATCAGCAGTTTGGAGTGGCTGATGAACTCCTGATTATTGAAAATTACGAACAATTCATGGAGAAGAAGTTCCTGGAAAAACTGATAGAAAGAAACGTCATCCTTATCCCACACGGTTCCTTTGTGGAATATCTTTCGCCAAAACGGATTGAGAATGAACTCCGTGTGCCCATGCTCGGGAACAGAAGGGTCTTGGAGTGGGAATCGGACCGTGAAAAGGAGCGGGAATGGATGGAACACGCCGACCTAAGGCTACCTGAGGAATTCAAAGAGTCCGAAGATATAGATAGATTAGTCATGGTAAAATTCCCGGGAGCTAAGGGAGGGAGGGGCTATTTCATCGCAAGCAATCCTGAAGAGTTTGAGCGAAAGCTAAAAAAATCGGGGCTGAGAGATAAGGATAGATTTACCATCCAGGAGTTTGTAATAGGAACCCGGTTCTATCCCCATTATTTCTATTCACCGCTGAAAAACCGGCTGGAGCTTCTCAGCATGGACATCCGTTATGAATCCAACGTTGATGGACTCTCAAGGCTACCTCATATTTTACAGGACGGCACTCCAGAACCTTCCTTTGTAGTTACAGGAAATATTCCGGTGGTAGCGAGGGAGTCGCTCCTAAACCCGATCCTGAAGATGGGTCAGAGCGTAGTCAAGGCATCCCAAGAGCTGTTCAGTCCCGGTCTGACAGGACCTTTCTGTATAGAAACCATCTGCACCGAGGATCTGGATTTTATAGTTTTCGAGATTTCTGCCAGAATTGTTGCAGGTACCAATCTCTACATTAATGGTTCCCCGTACTCTCAGCTACTTTATAACGAGCCAATGAGCACCGGTAGGCGAATATCAAGAGAGATAAAAGACGCGCTCATGGAAGATTCTCTTGATAGAGTTATATACTGAAATCGAAAACTTTAAAACTGAGGAAAGGATATTTGTTTTTTAAAATAGTGACGTGAGATAATATTTAGTGGCAGGGAAGTCAAAGCAGCCCAGAAAGGAAGGGAAAGATAAGCAAAGTATTTATGTATCCTCTTCTATCTGGAAGTATAGTAGAAGGTAAAAATGATTGAGACGTTTCCGTTAAAGGGTAGTATAAGCGAAGTGAACTTCGGATATAATGTCAAAATGGAAGTATATACGAACTTGAGTTCGGATATAACGAAGTTATACGCAATTGGTCGCTCAGAGAAATATTTAAATTTAAGAAACCATTAATTAAATTATGGAGAGGTAAAGATGGGAACCAAGCAAGAAGTAATTACAGAACTCTTTAAGAGATGCAAAAAGAAAAAAGATTTTGTATTTGATAATGCAATAGTAAAGCAAGTATGTAAAGAATATGGATTTGGAAATCCCTTTGACGCAACAAAGCTTGACGATACTTCAAAATTTCCACAGATTTTGTTAGATGAAGACTATTTTATTTTGCATCTGGGGAGGGGGAGACATAAGTTTGTTAAAGGAATAAAGAATGGTTTTCATTCTTTTGAAGAGATTGACAGCAATAATATCTTCGATTGGAAATATAGGAAAAGTATTCTAAATGAGTTTGATACAAGTGAATCAAATATATTATCCGTAGCAAGCAACCAGGGGATAATACATGATTTCCTTTACGAAGATATAGTAGCCAGTCCAAGGGTTTACAATGCGAGACGGACAAAGATGGAGATCGAATAACATGACAAAACACTACTCAAATATTTTAAGGAAATTAGAAGAAGAATACCGAGCGGTAGAGCGGTATTATGGCCAGACAGTTTATAAATTATCAAAGGATGGGTTCGCATATTTGCGCTATTCTAAAAGAGAAAAAACGGGGAAGGAGAAATATTTCTTTGGTTTGGACAAAGACGCAATTGAGAGATTAAAAAGATTTGATTTTACGGTAATCCTTGTGTGCGGCAAAGAAGATATAAATTTCATGTTAAACAAAGGTTTTGTCCTTTCTATTATTGATGGTTTGAAGATTTCTGGTAGTAGGTGGTTAATAAACATCTACAAAGCAAAGAATGTCTGGTATCTAAAGGTGAGTGGGAAGAAGAGAATAGATATTTCAGATTTTAAAAATAGATTTGATTTAATCTTCTCAAAAATCGTTTATTTAGAAAAGGAGATTACCAAAGAGAAATTTCGCGAAGAGAAGCGGAAGCCAGAAGTTATCGAATTATCAGAAGTTGAAAAGATCAAATCCGAGCTTATTTCAAATGCAATAAAAAGTGACAAGCCATCTTTATTTGAAAAAGCAATAGCATCCTGCTTTACGTTTTTAGGGTTTGAATGTGAGCATATTGGTGGAGCAGGCATCTTCGTAAACTTAAGCTAAATAGGGACATAGCATGTAGTTTTTAGAAAAGATGTAAATAATACTCTTTCATGTATATTTATTAATATATAACAACTATGCCTATCGTGACTTCCGGTGGATGGATATCCTTTTTAGCGTCACAAGAGTGTGTGTGGAATTACCAAGCTCTGCGATTAATTGATGGACGTTTGATAAGGCTGGGTCGTAGATGAGACCTATCGTGGGCTACGCGTTTCACC
>JAYEII010000101.1:0-6847 GCA_034660015.1 Methanobacteriota archaeon
TCTCATGCTTGTAATTGTAGCAAATCAGTTTCATATACCCGTTAAGATTATAGCAGACAGTTTCAAGATAGGAAAAATAGAGTGGAACCCCACAGCTAGGAGAAAAACTCCGTGGCTGACGGGTCAAAGAGACACTCTTAATGACATAGAAAAACACAATATCTCACTTATAAACTATTTGGAGGATAGAATTCCGCTAAAGCTGATAAACGAGATAATCAAAGATGGAGATAATATACCTGGGGGTCAGGATTTAACTGATTAATCTAATGGCAACGCAGGATGCGCAGTGTTTTAACACGGCGTGGGAGCGTGCCCCGTAGCCTGATCAGCCAGAGGGTTAAAATCCCTCCTGTGCTGTTTACCCGTATCGGTGCAGAAGCCGGCAGTGGCAGGGTGTCCCTCGTAAGGGGGATAGCGGAAGCATTTTTGATAAAAGTTTTTATAAAAGTTTTTGGGGGAACTATTTCAAGATAGCAAACGTCAATTGGTTGTACAAGAGACTCGATGGATGGACAAGAATGAGGCTGCGTGCATTCAAAGAGAAGAGGAAGAGCTACAACAGTAATCGGCGTATAAGGAACGCATTTCTGAGAAATCTGGGCTTAAAATCGTTGTCATTGCTCTTGAACCCTGCGTGGTAATCTCACTCCCTGCAATGGGGCAACAGCGAAGCATTTTGATCAAACTTTCCTAAAGTTTGAAAGGAGAGCTGTATACGGGAAATCCGTACGTGCGGTTCGATGAGGGGACGGGGGTCGAAAGACCACCTCCTACTCTACTGTGGGGCGGAGCCCCACATAAAGAAAGGTTTTTCACCTCATCAACCGCCCAAATAAACCACTCAGCCCTTTTCCACGCCGTTTAGCCATCATATCTTCCCACTCTTCTACGGCTTTTGCATCTTTATCGCCCGTGTAACCCGCTTCGGATTTATCCTTCAACTTATCCAGTTCGCCGTAGTCCAACCACGCACCATTACAGTTAAGGCAGACGTCTATCTCTACGTCTTCTGCATATTCTAAATCCATCAACCCGCCACAGCGAGGGCAGACCAGTTTACTCTCGCTTTGCGTGCCGATATGCTTCGTCAGATAATCTGCAAGTTTTCGGTCTCCAAGTATCTTTTTGAGTTCGTTATTGTCAAACCATGTTCCATGACACCTGGGGCAGATATCTATGATAACATTGGGACCCAGCACGTCCACTTCCTGCTTCTTCATCGCCACCCAGCATCTTGGACATTCTAAGGTTTTGTCCTTCTGTTTCTTGTTTTGCATAGTTTCATAAATAATAAGCACGCTGTACTAATAAAATAAATACTAAAAACTACTTGCTATTACCAATCTATGACCGAAGAAGGAGGAGAAGAGGGAAAAGGGGAAGAGGAAAAAGTGCCAAGAACACTGTTGAAGGCGATGGATGAGTTTTATAGAGACAGTGAAGCAGTTTTCGAGGAATTTGATGAGATACTGGCTACGTATTCAAAGGGCGAAGATATTAGGGATGGCTTAAAAGCGTTTAGAAGCAAAAAACCCGGTATTTTTACGTTGATTTACGACATCTTTCATAAGGAGGTGGAGCTTGAACATAAGTTTAGCAAGGCAGGGATAGAGCAAGAAAAGAGGGACAAGATAGCGGAGTTTAAGAACCGCTTTTCTGATTTGGCTGACGAAATGGACCTGCTTATTCTCGAAGAACTGGGCTTGAACATGTAACGGAATATAATACCATCTTCTTGTGTTAATCTCGTGGTTTCATACAGGATTTAGAATTTAGGATCTTCATCCACGGACATTGAGTAAAACACCTTTCTGACCTGCTCCTCCGTTTCTTCAACCGTGCCTTCATTGTTTATGACAGTATCAGCGTATTTCAGCTTCTCCTTCAGCGGCATTTGCATGTCTATCATTCTCTTCGCTTCTTCCTCCGTTACCCCTTCGCGTTCCATTACCCTTCTTATCTGCGTCACCTCGCGGACATAAACGACAATTACCCTATCAAATTCAAAATCCTTTTGAGTTCCCGTCTCTATTAACAGCGGCACGTCAACAACCACGAGTGCATTTGGATTTGGCTCTATTCGCTTTATCGCCTTTATTCTTTCCATACACCTCTTCTTCACTTCGGGGTGTATTATCCGTTCTAAAATCCTGCGCTTATCAGAATCGCCGAACACCACCCTTCTCAGCGTTGCCCTGTCTATCTCCAGATTGTTCATCAGTATATCCTTACCAAAGGTGTCCACTACCGCCCACCACGCTTTTGAACACGGTCTTACAACCTCTCTGCTCAATATATCGCAGTCTATCCCGTAAGCGCCGAGCCGCATAAACGTATTTAACACGATACTCTTCCCGCTTGCTATTCCCCCCGTTACACCTACGAGTCGCATTACCGTTTTTCCTTTTCACCAAAAACCTTTCTTTCAAAAAGAAAGCTTTATCAAAGAAACAATATTCTTTATCTTCAATGAAAGAAACATTGTTGTTTGACGAACCTGTAATAGAGATAAGCACGAGGGAAGTAACTGCTATAACGTCTGATACTTCGGTAGCTAAAGCCATTGGCATCATGGAAAAGAACAACTTCCACAACTTGCTTGTGCTTGATAGCAAAGAGGTATATCAGATTAATATACAAGACCTGCTCGTCGTATCGAATGCCGAATCGAACGTGGATGGGCTTATGTACAGCCCTCACTGTGTACATAGCGACATACCCACCATTGACGCAATCTGTGAGCTGGTAGATAGTGGCCAGAGAGCGGCACCCGTAATTGACGCGACGGGCAAACTTGCGGGTATTGTCACGGACTATGACATTATGAGGTGGGGTGCAGGGTCGCGCATCCTAAAAGATGCTGAGGTTAGAAAGGCAATAACCAAAAAACCTGCCTGTGTAGACGAGACGGACGGCATTGGAAAAGCAAGAAGCATCATGAGAAAAAGCAACATCGGGCAAGTTCTTGTTGTTGATGCCGAGGAGAAACTAAAGGGCATAGTTACCCAAGGGGACATTTTAAAAAAGATTTACAAGCCAAAGAGAAAGATGACCGCGGGGGAAATAAAAGGCGAGAATGTTCCAAGAATGGGGCAATCCGTCTCGCTCATCATGAGTTCCCCGGTGATAACCGCCGGTGTAGATGCGACTCTCGCAGATGTCGCGAATTTAATGCAAAAACACGATATACGTGGCGTGCCTATCGTAAAGGAAGGAATTGCACGGGGTATCGTGACTATACGAGATATAATGAAATATCTGCGGGAGCTTAAAGAGCGGGCGATGGTAAATGTAGAAATTCAAGGTACTATTGATGAGGAATATAAAGAATCCGTAGATAGGGTTATCGAAACAGAAGTGCGAAAAATTGTCCGATTCGCCAGGCGGGTGCACTGGATAAAAATAGTAATAAAAAAGGAGAGGGACAAAGGCGGCGTTTCATATTACAAAATCGGTGTGCACGTGAAAACGCCTGATAAACTGTATGTGGGTCAGAGCGAACCGGGGGGCACGAAAATAATAACGGCAAAGCGAGACGCAGGCGAAGCAGAGATGAAGGCAGGAAAGAGGAGATGGGGTTTTCTTGACGTGCTGAAGGATGCTCTGCTTTCGGTTGAGGGGCAGATGGAGGAAGACAAGAGAAGAAGGCGTAAGAAATAGTAACTATAACTTCCTTCTATTTAAGACACAGATTTACACGGATTTACGCAGATTTATTTTAGTTTAACCATATTGATTCTTATCACCCGTGTCAATTAAGCCCTTTCCGGGCTTGCGGGTAAACCCTTACAGGGTTTTCGGGGTCGCGGGGTGGAACCCCGCATGGGGCAGAGCCCACGAGCGTTAATCTGTGTCTACAATTTATTTTCTATTTTGTTGTTCTAACAGCTTTGCCACCGCATAAGCCGGAAAAGTTGCTGATATCCTTTTCCCGTAGACGGAGGAAAGCGACAAAAAATCGAGGTTTAACGATTCAGCAGCTTCTTTAGCGATAAAATCGCCCGTTCCTGCTGCTACCAGCTTTCTCAATCCATGTCTCTCCTTTATCTTCTCTATTGAATCAATCAACTCTTGTACTTGCACATTCTTTACCTGCTCTGCAATACCAACTGCGCTATCTTCTCCTATACCCTCAAGGTCACTGCACACCACCCTCACCAGTCTTCGCAGTGCACTCACTCTGCTTTTTTCCTCATTCTCACGACCTGCAAAGGCATAACTATCAGGGGTTTCACAACTGTAATCGCCCTCGTTTAAGTATCCAAGGGCGAGATAAACGTCAGCAGTTATAGCAAACAACTCTGAAGAAATATTGCATTCCTCCCCTTCTTCTCCCTCTCCCACATTGACTTTTTTCAGCAGTGTGGCAACTGGGGTTCTTAAGATACCCGAATAGATTAGTTCGCCGTATTTCAGCCGCTCGAAATCTGTTCTCTTCGCCTTTATTTCTCCCCCTACTATTGGAATCACATCCGTTGTGGTGCTGCCGACATCAACGAAAATCGCATTTTTATATTGCTCGGACACGAGCTTCGCGGAGGCGAGCCAGTTAGTAGCTGCGAATGAAAGGGGGTCTTTATCAACGTAGGAACTGCTTTTAAATGTGCACATCCGGTCGAAAAATTTTGCGCTCTTAAACGTATCGGAAACGGCACTTTTTATGTGTAAAACACCTTCTCTTTTTGTCGCGAAACAGTCGCACAGCTCCCCGGTCATCACCACGCCTACGGCTTCTATTCCGGGCTCAAACTGCTTTTTCAGTTCGGACAGCACCGGGCCGTGTATAATCGTATTATTTTTCCACAGAGGCGTATAAATCGAATTAACAAACCCGCCGTCTGACGTAGCAACTTTTGTATTTGCTCCTCCTATATCTATGCCTATAAACATAATCATACAAACGTATTTACAATTAAAGGAAATAGTGCTTTTATGGAGGTGCTTATTTTTCTACTGAAAAATGGCAAAAGGAGTGAGCGCGAATAAAAAGGAATTCGAGGAAAGGATAGAGCAATTGGTAAGTGAAGTCCGCGTTCCCGTTAAAGCAGTAGAGGCGGAAATGGGTAAACTGAGTGGCATGAGGGGTGAATTGCGCGGAATAATGAAGGAACTGGATAGAATAAAAGCGATGTTAGAGGAGAAAGGGGAGCAAGCGTTAAACGAAGAAGAGCGGGAAGAGATAAGAGATGCTGTGGAGATTTTAACCGATGAGTGGGAATCTAAGAAAGCGAAAACCGAGGCGATATTGAGGGAGAGGGAAAAGGGAGAAGAAGCCGAGAAATATATGAAGGAATTAACATATTTGAAGGCGGAATTCGAGAACTATAAGCGCAGAGCAGAAAAAGACAAACGCGATTTTGCTGATTATCTCCTCGAAGGCGTTATAGCCGAATTATTACCTATCGAGGACAATTTAGAAGTTGCAATAGAGCACGCAAAAAAGAATGAACACTCGGGAGGTCTGGTAAAGGGAGTGGAAATGACATTGAAGCAGTTCAAAGAGGTTTTAGGGCGCGAAGGCGTCACGGAGATAAAAGCGGAGGATGAGCAATTCGACCCTTTTAGACATGAGGTCATTTCAAAGGAAGCGAGTGAGGGTCATGCAGAAAACACGGTGATAGAAGTGGTTAGAAAAGGGTATTTGTTTCACGAAAAGGTTATAAGACCCGCGATGGTGAAGATAGCGGCGATAGGAGAGGAATAAAAATGGAAGAGCGAGGTATGGAAATAGAAGCAGTAAAGAAGTTGCTTCAGGATAAGAAACGGAAGGATGTGGCATACGAGAAAATATTGACTTCGATGTGCACGTATCCGCATGAAATAGCGGCGTATGCGCACGAGATGTTCTTAGAAGCGAATTTGGGCGATTCGGGTCTATTCCAGGGTGCAAAAGAGATAGAGGAAGAAGCAGTACGGATGATAGGGGAGCTGCTGGGCAACGAGAACGCCTTTGGATATATCTCCACGGGTGGAACGGAATCGAACATACAGGCGATACACGCAGTAAGGAACAGGAAAAGAAGGGACGGGCTGAAAGCGATGAACATAATCGTGCCAGAAACGGCTCATTTCTCGTTTGACAAAATCGGGGACCTGTTGAGCATAGAAGTACGGAAAGCGGCTCTGGACGACGAATTGAGGGTAGATGTGAACTCGGTAGAGGAATTGATAGACGACAAAACGATATGCATGGTGGGCATAGCGGGGACGACGGAATTTGGGCAGATAGACCCGATAGAGGAGCTTGCAAGTATTGCAAAAGGCAGAGACATTTTCTTGCATGTGGATGCCGCGTTTGGAGGTTTCGTAATCCCGTTTTTAGAACAAAAATACGCGTTTGACTTCTCGGTAGAAGGCGTATCGTCAATTTCAATAGACCCGCATAAGATGGGAATGAGCACGATTCCTGCTGGATGTATTCTGTTTCGTGACGAATCGTATTTAAGCGAGCTGGCAGTGCTCACACCCTATCTGACGACCAGGGAGCAGTGTTCGTTGATAGGCACGAGAAGCGGTGCATCCGTAGCAGCTACTTATGCCGTCCTCAAGTATTTCGGTAAGGAAGGTCTGAAGAAGATAGTAAGCGAATGTATGGAGCTAACGAGGACACTGGTGCAAGGTGCGAAGGCGGTAGGGGTTTCTCCGGTGATAGAGCCTGTTATGAACGTGGTAACGTTGAGTTTTCCGGCAGCCGAGGTGGATAGGGTAGCGAATGCGTTAGAGGAGAGGGGATGGAGAGTTTCGATAACAAGGAAGCCGAAAGCGCTCCGATTGGTGATAATGCCGCATGTGACGGAGGAGACGGTGAAGGCGTTTTTGGATGATTTGGAGGGTGTGAGGTAGC
>JAYEII010000102.1:0-6833 GCA_034660015.1 Methanobacteriota archaeon
TAGCGCAACATAAAATGAAAGGAGTACAGCCATTACCCCCAAAAGTTGACTCAATGCAGGAAACAAAACGCATCTCATTGAGATTTGAGAGGATTGAGTTATACCTGCCTTTTATGCTTATCGCAATCGCATTCGCGCTTAGATTCTATAATCTCGATTTTCGCCCGTTCCACCATGACGAGAGCGTGCATGCTCATTTTTCGTATCTGTTGCTCAAACAGGGCATGTATGGGTATGACCCCATGTGGCACGGTCCTTTTCTATATTATTTAACCGCCGTGATGTACCGCGTATTTGGGGATACCGAGTGGATTAGCAGGCTAATGCCCGCTCTTTTTGGCGTCGCTCTGGTTGCACTCCCCTTTGCACTCAAGAAACAACTTGGCTTCAAGGGCAGTTTTATTACCGCTTTTCTGCTCGCTATTTCTCCCTCTTTTCTTTATTATTCACGATTTTTTAGAAACGACATTTACATAGCGTTCTTCTCATTCGCAGCCGTAGTCTGCATCATACATTATATAGATAAAAGAAAGCCTGTTCTCCTCTATCTCGCATCTATCCTCTTTGCTCTCGCGTTGTGCACAAAAGAAAATGCCTACATAATCTCCTTTATCTTTTTCTCTTTTGTTATCCTCTATGCCCTCTACACCCACAAACGAAGTACAGCAAAAGCATTAATGACGATTTTAAAGCTTCACTGGCTGCCGATTACCATCTCGTTGTCAATCATCGCGGTAATCTACACGTCCTTTTACAGCTTTGGCTTCAAAAACCCGCAAGATTCTTTCGCGCTATTCCGTGCAGTATCTCACTGGGCTTCATACAGTGCAGGACCCACAGGTCCCTTTTACTTTTATGCCGTGCTATCGTCATTGTACGAACTCCCAATTCTTGTCTTCGGAATTGCCGGGATTTTTTATTTCGCACGTAAAAAGGACTTGTTAATGGTTTTTATGTCATATTGGGCGATCAGCAGCTTCTTTATTTATTCCTGCATACACGAGAAGGCACCATGGATTCTGCTTCACTTGCTTCTGCCGCTAACGTTTATCGCGGGGAAGTTCGTGGCGGAAAAGCTTTCATTAAACCGTATTGAAAGAAATTTAAACGTATATAAACCCGTTTTCACGGTGTTTACGATTATTATCTTAGCTTTTTGCGTATATACGTCTGTTAATCTGAATTATTATCATTTTGATGACCCTGCCGAGCCCATGGTGCAGGCAGCACAACCGCACCGCAGTTTTAACGAGTTCGTTGCAAAACTAAAAGAGGTTTCCGCTGAGCATGAGGGCTATGAAACGAGAATCCAGGTCGTAGATAACGCCGCAGTAACGCAATATCTCTGGCATCTGCGCCATTACAATAAGATAGAGTGGAATCCAGGCCAACGAGAACTTGATGCACCAATAATTCTCATATCCCGGGATAAACAGGATAGAGCGCAAAATCTCACAGGATATTGCCAATTTAACAGTTCTATCATGCAGTGGTATAATTATCCATTAACCGCATCAGATTGTCTATCGTTCGCATCGCCGGATTATTTATTTTTCCGGCAAATCGGCAAAGAACCGACTAAAACCGGAGTTGTGTTGTTTTATAAATAAGTTTTTTCTTTTAGCACAGGTTTTCTTTTTTGTAAAAAAAAAGAAAAAGTGTGATGAGAACAATAGTGATAGGGGGAGGACTTACAGGTCTAGCTGCCGCTTATTTCTTGTGCACGCACCGTGGCGGTGACAGTGACAATAACAGTGAAGAAGTCATCCTCGTGGAAGAGGAAGAGAATCTGGGTGGCTTAGCAAACAGCTATGCCCGGGGAGGATACACCATCGAGAAATTCTATCATCATATTTTCAGTGACGATGTTCTTATTCAACAACTAATCAAAGAGCTCGGTTTGCTTGAAAAGCTCGAATGGCGCATAGGAACCACGGGTTATTACATAAACGGTAAAATCCATCGCCTGAACACGCCGCTTGAAATATTGAAGTTCGATCATCTCACCTTTTTCGATAAGGTTCTTTTGGCAAAGGCGGTTCTCAGTGCACGCCGGCTAAAAGACCCTCTGGTCTTTGATGAGTTCCCGGCAACGAAATGGGTGATTGAAAAAGCGAACCGATCTGTGTATGAGAATTTCTTTGAACCGCTATTCAAGAGCAAATTTGGCTCGTACAACTCCATTTCGGCTGCCTGGCTCCTGAGCAGGATAAAACTGAGGTCAAACAGGACATTTAAAGGAGAGCGACTGGGGTATCTGCGAGGAGGATTTCAGCAACTCGTGGACAAAATGGCGGAAAAAAATGAATCGCAAGGATGCGAATTGAGAACAGGCTGTAAGGTCAAGGAACTTGCGATAGAAAATAACAAAGTCGTCGGTGTGGACACATCCGAAGGCTTTATCGCTTCTGATAGCGTTATAGTAACCACGCCGTCGTTGACTAAGACTCTTTCAATCAATAACATAAAGTACCAAAACACAATTTGTGCACTCTTTGGAACGGAAAGACGTTTAATGGATGACATTTACTGGCTGAATATAAAGGCAGAGGTGCCCTTTGGCGCCATTATCGAACATACAAACTTTGTTCCTCGTGCTGACTACGGCGAGAATTTAGTTTACGTGGTGTCTTATGTGCAAGATGAAAAAGACCCGATATGGAAAAGGAGCGACAAAGAGGTCGTTGATTTGTATCTTGATGGGATAGCGAAGATGTTTCCCGATTTCCGCCGGGAGGACGTGAAGTGGTGTGGATTGGCAAAGAAAAAGTACACTGCACCGATATATGAGCTTGGCTATAAAAACAAGATTCTCCCCTATTCTTCGCATATTGAAGGACTATACCTTGCAGGGATGTTTTCTTCTCCTAACTATCCCGAGCGAAGTATGAATGGTGCAATCCGAGCTGGTTTTGAATGCGCAGAAGAGGTAATAAACCACGAGATTTCACAAGATTAACCCCCAGAAAATGGAAAATAAATTGTTGACACAGATTAACGCAGCCAAGATGAAAAGAGCGATGGATTTAATAATAAAGAAACCGTTTATTGAAAATGAGGTTGAAGGAAATGAAGATTAGCAGTCGGCTAAAGGGTGGTACATACGAAGTAAGTTTCGGATATAACCCCAAAATGGAAGGATATACGACATTAATGTCGGATATACCCGAGTTAGCCGAAATTGGCTCTTGTACCCTGGAGTGTAATTAGTTTGAGAAATAAAAGAGAATCGGAAAGAACTCAGAGTTGTCAGATTTTTTCTAAGCTATGCGCACGATGACGAGTATGCAGCTCGCATAATTGCGGATAAGATGCGCAAAAAGGGTTTTGGGGTGTTGCCTGACATGTATGAACTTGATACTGTGGATGCTTTGGCTTCTGCTATCCAAAATACAATTTCGGCAAGTGACTATCTTGTTGTCCTTCTATCGCCTAATTCCGTGAAGTCCGCTTGGGTGCAAAAGGAGCTAAATGCTGCCTTGGCACGTGAGTTAACAACCAGAGATATTACTCTGTTGCCCGTTATTATTGCTGATTGTAAAATTCCTGCTGTCCTTGCATCTCGTCAGTATATAGATCTCCGATCCAATTTTGAGGAGGGAGTAGATTGTCTTGTAGAACAAATTGGGCTTGTTCCTGAAATCGACTTTTCAATATTAGATTATCGACTTTTTGAGGGTCTCGTCGTGGATTTGCTAGCTATGTTAGGTTTCACAGATATAAGGCAAGAGTGGGCAATTGAGGACAAATATGTAAATATAAAAGCACTCTACCCTCGCCTTGATCCGTTTGGTGCAGAAATTATAGAGACATGGTTGGTTGAGGTTAAGTTTTATCACAAATCGAGGGCTGACCTTAAGTCAGTACACCAGCTTGCTGGTTATCTATTCTCTCTTCCCGAACACTGCAAGGGTCTGCTGGTCACGAATGGCCAACTTACATTAGCTGCCCGCGAATGGCTTGCGTCTGCTGAATCTATGGGTCGAATTCAAATTCGAGTAGTAGATGGGACGGAGCTTAAGAGATTGCTTCTTCAACACAAAGATCTAATACACAAGTACTTTCTGAAAAGGAGGAGGGTGCGGGATGAGTAAGGCTAGTGGCCTTGCAAATAGGCTCTCATTCTGTCCCGCTGGTGCAAACGGGTGGAAAGAATTCGAAGATGTATGTATAGAGATTCTACGCTATCTGTATGTCCCACCTCTATCCGAGCCAAAGATACAAGCTAGGACTTTGTCTGGCATCGATAGACGAGATGCAGTTTTCCCTAATCGCAACTTTGATGCTTCCAACACTTGGAGTTACTTACTTCGGGAACTTGATGCAAGGATGGTACTTTTTGAATTCAAAAACTACGATGTAACTGAAATTGGGAAAGAGGAAGTTGATCAAACCCGCAACTATATGACTGAGCCGATGGGACGGCTCGCCATTATGGTCTGTAACAAGCTCCCCAATGAGGCTGCACACATCCGGCGCAACAAGGTATTTAGTTCTGAGAAGAGGGTCATACTTTTTGTCACCAAAGATCATTTAAAGGAAATGCTCTTTATTAAAGAACGTGGAGAAAATCCGGCGGATTTGGTTGTGGATTTGGTCGAATGGTTCTATTTGCAACACGAGTGATAGGGCAACTTCGGCTAACAGCGTGTATCAGGTTCGGGCTTTCAGCCCTCACCCAAATCGCCTTCGGCGACTTCAGATACACGCAAAACGTTATCGGACATTTTTATAAAACTAAACTATAGGGGATAATATGACAAAATTAAAAACAAGTACCATAGATAGGTTAGCACTTATGATTTGTGGGGATCCGCCCTACACTAATTTTTCATACCGTTCATCATCTTATCTAACAGCATTTTTTAGGGGGATTGATTTAGATTATCGCCATGACGGTTCAACGAGAAAATGGTGGGTTATAGGCGTTTTAGAAGAATTAAATGAGAAGCCAAGTTTAGAATCTGGTTTTCCTTCTCCTGAATTAAAGATAGTTATTGAGTATCTGTTAGACCCTACTCATTTTATAGACCATGCCCCGTTTAGAGATTTAGATCAAGATCGTGCAATGGAACAAGTAAATCAACTTCTCGAATCACAAAACTTAACTGTCGAGAAAGATATAAATACGGGTAATGTAACTCTTTGTAAAGTTACAGGTAAATTTATTTCAACTTCAACTGATGTAGGAGAAGCAAAAGAGGTAATAAGCTTTTCACCTTCAGTATTTAATGTTCCTAAAAAGCCTGTTGAAAATGATTTAGTGTCTGTTATGATGCCAATTAGGAAAGAATTTGATGATGCTCTCAAAGCCATAAAGGTAGCGTGTTCTGAGGTTGATATGAAGGGCCTTAGAGTTGATGACATTTGGAATAATAGTGTTCTTGTCCAAGATATCTTCGAGTTAATCTGTTGTTCATCAATCGTCATTGCAGATTTTTCCAGTAGAAACCCAAATGTATTCTATGAAATTGGAATCGCTCACACCCTAGGAAAAAATGTGATTCCAATCAGTCAAAACATTGCTGATGTCCCTTTTGATCTTGGGCATCATAGAGTTTTAGAGTATTTAAACAATAGCGAAGGACTAGAAAAGTTAAAAGAAAATCTTAAAAAAAGATTAAAAACATTAAAAGAAGATTAAAACGTCCGATAACAGAGTGTATCTGGTTTGGGCTACGCCCTCTCCTAAATTACTCCGTTTCACTCCGCAACTTCGCATACGCCGAGAACGTTATATAAAATTCCGAACCCTCCCCACCCGTGTGAGAAATTATTAAACGCCACTATAATTGGTGAGAGCAATGGAACATAAATCTACTCTTTCAAAATCGGAGTCAAAGGTAGCAATTTTATTAATTCCGTGATGTTTACATGTTGCTGCGATTAAGGAAAACGTTTGTGTCAATAAATATCATTTGCCTCGAGTTCAAACTCCTTTAACAACTTTTCGTCCGCTTTCCCCAGTATTCCCCTGTATCCCTTTAACTTATCGCTTTTTGTCAATGTTATAGGCATTTTAGTACCTTCTGGTATCTCCACGGGCTTTAAAGGCGTGAATACACCTTTTTCATACACAACTTCAATTGTTTCCTCCATTTTGCAACACTATATAACTTTTGTTTCTTGAATATATACTTATCCCAAAAAGTATTTTCACGCGATCTGGTGCTAAGTAAATGTGAGTTCAATTAGCGGTTTGGAGGTTCGGATAACCGAAAAACTACGCCCCTAATCTGCTTGACCGCCCTAAAACCAAAACCTGACACATCTTTAATCTCGTGGTTTTTTATCTTAGCCGTACCAATACAAAACAATACAAGAAGGTAACCCAAACTCAACCATGACCAAAGTCTCGATTATTTTGCCTGCATACAACGAAGCAGATAAGGTGGAGCATGCAGTAACGAGAACAGCAGAGGAACTGGTAAAAATCGGGTTAATAAATTCTTTTGAAATCATCCTCGCTGAAGACGGGAGCACAGACGGAAGTGACGTGATTGCTGCCGAGCTGGCGGATAAATACGCGTTTGTAAAGCATCTGCACAGTGATAAACGTTTGGGGAAGGGAAACGCACTGAAAAAAGCTTGTAAAGAGGCACAAGGTTCTATTATCGCATATTTCGATATTGACCTCTCGACGGACATGAGGCACGTGGAGGAACTTATCCGTGCAATAGAAAAGGACGGTTTTGATTTCGCCACGGGCTCACGTTTGCTACCGGAAAGCGAAGTGAAGCGGCCACTGAAGAGGGACATCCCAAGCACCGTTTATAATTCACTTGTAAGAATGGTTCTCCACTCTGAACTTCATGACCACCAGTGTGGATTCA
>JAYEII010000103.1:0-6807 GCA_034660015.1 Methanobacteriota archaeon
TCTTCATGAACCAGATAAAATGCCGGGACTTCTTCAATGACCATCTCCTGTAATTCGTGGTATAGCTTTTCTTGCTCTTTTGTATCTACCGTTGAGTCTGCCAAATCAACCAATCTGTCGTATTCTTCGTTTTTGTAGTGACCGTATGGAGATTTAGAATGATGCACAAAGAAGTGTCTTGGATAAGGTCCCCATACGAAATATCCTGACCGCAGCATCATATCAAAGTTACCTTCTCTTTCAAGCTTTGTAACTGCTCCACTTTCCAGAACTTGTATTTCTACATCTAAACCAACCTTTCTTAACTCTCCTTGAATAGCTTCAGCCGTTGGAATCCAGCGTGGTGCCCAAGCGCCTCTTTCCACCAAAAGAGTCACCTTGAATGGCTTTCCATCTCTATCCACTATTCCGTCACCATCCGTGTCTTCCCAGCCCGCTTCCGACAATAATTCCCTGGTCTTATCTGCGTTACATTCATACAGTTTGAGGTCCGGTTTCGAATACAACATAACGGGAGAAAAAGCACGACCATTCGCAGGCTTTCCAACACCCTCTAAAACGGTGTTTATCAGTTTTTCTGTGTCAACAGCGTATGCCACTGCCTTTCTCACTTTCGTGTCATTAAAAGGCGCTTTTTCACAGTTAAATTGCAAAAAGTCAGTGAAGGTTGTTAGTTTCCTATATACTTCGATATTTGACTCCTTTTCTAATCTCGGGACTTCAAACTCCGGCACCTTTATAATCATGTCCACTTCTTTAGTTTCGAGTGCCATCACACGTGTTGACGCCTCAGGAATTACCTTAAAAATGACCTTCTCAAGGGTGGGCTTCTCTCTCCAGTAGTCATCATTTCTTACAAGCACGACTTCCTGATCTTTTATCTGTTTTTCAAATTTGAACGGTCCTGTTCCAATTGTTTTTACGAACTCCCCCTTCTCATCCACACAACTGGGACTCATAACCGGCCATGCCACATGCGTGATATAAAGTGGTACGGACGTAGGTCGCTTTGAAACAAATTTCACACTGTATTCATCCAGAGCCACTACGTGATCTACCGTCCTGAGTGCAATTCTTCTAGCGAAAGATTTATCGCTGTATGAAAATACAACTGCGGTTGCATTAAATGGTGTTCCATCATGGAATTTAATCCCTTTTCTTAAATGAAATATCCATGTTTTTCCACCGTCGGGTGTTTCCCACGATTCTGCCAAACCTGGCTGTATCTTCAAATCCGTGTCTAGCCGCACCAAAGGTTCATAAACCTGTGACCACACAAATCTCGCATCTCCACCGGGAAACTTGTCCAAGTACCAATTGTCAACATCTGTGCTTATGCCAACTACTAATTCTTGCTTGGAAACTTCTTCTGGTTGGCTTATACAGCCAGCTACTGCGAGGGCCACCCCCGCAACTATACAAACCAGCAAAACAATTTTTTTCTTCTTTTCCATTTTTTTACCCCATCCTTTTTATTAACATCTGTTTCACATCCCTCATAGAATACCAATAACCCCTGCTTAGCGCGAATCGTCTCCGGAAATCAGGTGTATTTGGGAAGATTATCGGCAAAGAAACGTCCACACCTCGTTCAAAAAGCACCTTTGGATAAAAAGCCGAAGTGGGACCATAAATTATTCTTGTCCTGGCGTTCCTGGCGAACTCAAGAAGTTCATTTAATGCCCCATTCACCACGGTCTCGCCAGTTATGTAAACAACATCAGCACTGCTTAGAACTTCCTCACTCTTATCCACGGGAAATATTTTTATATCGGATTCCCCATCAGCATCGAAATCTACAACAGATAGCTGCTTCAAATCCATGAGTTCGGTAACATGCACCTCCTTTGCAATCTCTGCACACAGGGGTGTAACCATCATGTGAAACCCAACCATTGCTACTTTGTCCGAAGTTTTCACGAATTTTGAAGGGTTTAAAAGAGGTGTGTTTTGACCATAGAATGCTTCAACATTATATCCCACTTTTTTCAATTCGTTTCCATCGCTCATTAACCTATAAGAGAGTGCAGAAGTTATTGAAGCCCTTAGCGAGTTTATGAATACACTGTTCTCTAAACTCTCCAATTTGTCTATGACATCGTAAACATTCAAATTGAACAGGTCTTTTATAAACGATACGTCTTCTGGAATCCCTTCCTTTTCTGCTTCGTTGTTTGCGCATCCGCATCCGAGTTCACCATCATCGTATCTCACATAGCTCAATGTCCACGGACCAACCCTAGTGATAACTACGTTTGAAAGAGTTGCGCTTATACCCAGATTCTCCGTCTCTTTTATTGTCTCTTTTATTATGTCCATTTTTATTCCCCCTTTTCATCACCTCCCCTTTTTACTCCTTTCACGCATTCACACCACGCAGAGGGTATTGTTACCAACTTCACGCTTTTTACTTTCATTTTCACACCTTTCCCTTCATTATACTCTAAAGATAACGTATTGCGTTTTTATTGTTGATGATGTATATAAATTTTTCTGTTTTTTTCTTACTTTCAATCTGCTCTATGAAGGAAATTATGATACTATCCTGCGTTTCCGAGGGTTATTTTATTGCTCTCCTCTTAAAAGCCCACACGCCCAGGGAAAAGAAAATGAGAAAGTAAACACCTATTCCTATAAAACAGTAAATGGCAGGAAGAAAAGCAATTTGAGGGGTGAGAATTGCACGAATTCCCTCGCTTATATAAGTTAAAGGAATAAAAAGAGTGAGGTAGAAAAAGGCGGGATGCACCTCAGGAAGAAGAGATAGAGGATAGAAAGTAGCCCCAAAGAACATCATTGGCATCATGATAATAAACAGCACTTCAAACATGGTCTCCGGGATAAAGGAAGAGCCTAATGCAAGACCAAGGGAGGCAAAAGTTAGCCCTGAAACTATGAAAATGAGAAGAAGTTCAAAGTAGAAGAGAGGAGAAAAGAAAAACTTTCCTGGAAAGATTATCAAGGCTAAAGCCAGGACTATTGTCCCGGAGACGATACCCTGAAATGTGCCACCTATTATTTTTTCCAGAGCAAGAGTTCTCATAGATATAGGCGTGAGAATGTGTGCTCTAATCTCTTCATTATACTCAAAACTCAAGCCAATTCCTGCTGCCACTCCTCGCATACTACCAGTCATGGTGGACATGGAAATTATCCCGGGGACAAGGATTTCTATATATCCTGCTCGGAACAGGTTTAGGTTAGGAAGAAGGACTCCAAATACAAACAGGAAAAAGAGCGGCTCGCCGATTATACGGAGTAGATTTCCTCCTATTTCTTTACAGAAAACATACATATCTCTCCTGAGAATTGCTACTGCGGCATTAAAACTCCCTTTTGCTCTCTGTGGATTCATTTTAGTCTCCCTCCGGTTAGATTTATGAAAACATCTTCTAAAGTTGGCTCCCGTGAACGAAGTCCGTGTACCCTCAGTCCTTTTTTTAGATTTTCGGGGCTCCCTTCGTTCACTATTTTTCCCTGATTCATGATAGCAACCCTGTCACATAGACGGTCCGCTTCTTCCATATAGTGGGTGGTAAGAATCATGGTCTTCCCCTCATCCTTAAGTCTCAAAATTTCTTCCCAGATTGCTATTCGTGCTTGTGGGTCAAGACCCAAGGTGGGCTCATCCAGGAAAAGAATTGCGGGGTCGTGTATTAAAGCGCGAGCAACAAGAAGCTTTTGCAGCATACCACCAGAATACTCTCTTATCCTACCCTCAGCTCTATCCGCAAGCCCCACTAAAGAAAGAAGTTTCTCAACTCTCCTTCTTGGATTTTTAACGCCATACGCTCTTGCCATTACCAGCATGTTTTCCCTTGCTGTAAGCTTCCTATCCAGGCTTCGATGCTGAGGGACAACTCCTATAAGGTGTTTAACGGCTAACGGATCGTTTACTACATCAATTCCCTTTATTCGAGCTGTCCCACGGGTAGGTTTAATTTCCGTGGTGAGTATTCCGACGAGTGTAGTCTTTCCTGCACCGTTTGGACCGAGCAGCCCGAAAATCTCTCCTTCCCTAACGTGGAAAGAAACGTTCTCTAATGCTTTCAGGCCATTATAATATTTAATCACCTGGGAAACGTGGATCATCTCTTTTTCGTTGTATATAAAGTATAACCTCTACCTATTTAATTTAGGACGCAGATTTACACGGATTTACGCAGAAAACTATTTCCCAACCCAGTTTGTTATAAACTCAACCTCTAATAATCTCCTCTGTCTATTAAACCTTATATTTAAAATCCTGATTATCTGCGTTCATCTGCGTCCGATTATCATTTTTTTATCATAAGTTTAATATTTCTGAAACTATAAATTATACCTTATTGTACAACGAGAGAAGAAAAATGTTATCAAAACTAAAAGGGATAGAGAGCTATAAAAAATATCTGGAAACGCTTGCTCTGTCAACCGCACTCGCAGGGCTCATGCTTTTCATCGCTTTTGGCTTGATGTCTTTTCCTGAGGGTGAGAAAACAATTCCAAGACCCTATATTTTGTTGCTTCTCGCGGTCTTCTTCGTTATTTTCACCGTGTTTTATGAGTCGGAAGCGAGAGAGAAGGAGCGGGTGAAGAAGAAGAGGAAATGGGAAAAGGGCTATCAATCGCTTCTTAAAGGCTTGTTCCTCGCCGTATGCGCAACTTTTGCGTTCGTTACAATGTTGGCGGGTATAAAATACATACAACGAGGTGGCATTCACGCAGTTGGAGGAATGGATGTGTTCATTTCTACGTTAGCGATATGCATAATTGTCAGCATGACGTTCCTCAGCCTGTTAAAACCTCGTGAAACAACGTTCTAAATGAAACGCTCAAGCCAAAAAATTTTTAAGCGCACGCTCGATTTTTTTCCTTACCTCTTCGCTTGGCATTAGCTCCTCATTTTCTATCTTCCGTAGCAACGAGTGCTTTTCATTTATCCTCTGTGCAAGTTCTGCTTGTTTCAGCCCTGCCTTTTCTCGCGCTTCTTTTATCTTCCGCCCGTAATCCTCTTCCACCGCATCAATTTCCATCTCCGCTTCTATCTCGTGGTCAATTTGCGTATATAATTCCGATATCGGTTTTCTTTTGGGCTGTGCATTGACATTGACATTAGCGTGCTGCGGTTCCAGCACCCCTTTTCCTTTCCTGGCGTCCACTACAACTGTTCCAAGCCGTGCGCAGGATTTACAAACGCTCAACTCTGACGCATCTATTCTTATGCGGTATACCTCTCCTTTTATTTCAGTGCCACATATCTCGCACTGTGCCTTGGATTTTATTTCCATTTGTTTTTGTATATAATGCATAACTTCCATCTATTTAAGACGCAGATTTACACTGATTTACGCAGATTTATTTTAGTTTAACCGTGTTGATTCTTATTATCTGTGTTAATCTGCGTTAGTCTGTGTCTATAATTCATTTTTTTTGTTCAAAGATATTTGATTTATATATGTGTGAAGTAGAGAAGTAAATATTAATTGTGATTGTGGTCAAAATGAAAGCGAGCGTTAGCAGTGGTAATAGCCGCAGTAGCAGTGTGGGTGCAGGTGCAGGTGCCGCCTACGGCGGCGGTGATTATCCCAGATACCTGGCGGATATGGTGCGACGGTTAGAGGAAGTAAACAACCAGTTGACGGATAGGGTGCAGAAGTTAGAGCGAGAAGAAAGGTATCGAGAGGAGTTGAGAAATCGGTATGAGCGCGAGATAAAGAAGTTGAGGGCAGAGATAGAAAAGCTGCGTACTCCTCCCCTGGTAATAGGAACTGTTGTGGATGTAATAGATGATGAAAGAATAGTGGTAAGGAGCAGTGCAGGGCCAAAATTCGTCGTAAATTACTCGCAGTCCATAGACCCCAAAGAAGCTGCCCCCGGCACACAGGTGGGGCTGAATCCGCAGTCGCTGGCTGTGGTTAGCGTACTTCCTTCGGCAAAAGACCCTTCCGTGTATGGTATGGAGCTGATAGAATCACCTGAGGTAGATTACAATATGATAGGCGGGTTAAATGAGCAGATAGAGGAACTAAAAGAAGTAGCTGAGCTGCCACTTACGGCTCCAGAGCAATTTGAACGCATAGGTGTGGAGCCACCAAAAGGCGTTCTTCTGACTGGTTTGCCCGGCACGGGGAAAACGCTGCTTGCAAAAGCAGTTGCACATCGTACATCTGCTACTTTTATACGCGTCGTTGGTTCTGAACTGGTGCAGAAATATATCGGTGAAGGTGCGAGATTGGTGCGGGAGCTTTTTACACTGGCAAAGGAAAAAGCCCCAACCATACTGTTTATTGACGAGTTAGATGCAGTAGCAGCTCGCAGAGTAGAGGACGGCACGACAGGAGAGCGAGAAGTGCAGCGCACGATGATGCAGCTTTTAGCCGAGATTGATGGGTTCAATCCAAGAGGTGATGTGAGAATAATCGCTGCGACAAACCGACCCGATATTCTTGACCCTGCTTTACTTCGACCTGGCCGATTTGACCGTATCATCGAAATTCCGGTGCCGGATAGGGAAGCAAGGGAGGAAATATTCCGCATACACACGTCTAAGATGAAATTGGGAAAGGATGTAGAATTAGATACTCTGGCGGCACTTACTGAAAATGCTACGGGTGCTGATATAAAGGCAATATCCACCGAAGCGGGCATGTACGCCGTGAAAAGGAATAAGAAATCGATAGAAATGAAAGAATTCGAGCAAGCAATAACGAAGATAATAGGGGACGAGCAGAAGCATCATCTATATGCTAAGGAGACTGGCGCGATGTTCGCCTAGCAACTTTTTTACCTTCGGTAAAAACCTTGACTAACAGCCTTTCTTAAAAA
>JAYEII010000104.1:0-6772 GCA_034660015.1 Methanobacteriota archaeon
AGCAAGACCTGCTCGACGCAGGTATTGAACCTTCTGAGAAAGATAGGTCCGGTTCGTTTTTACAGCAAGACTGTTCTGTGGTCTTTTCAACCGTGAAATACCCTGGTTTGGAGCTTATGAGCACGACAGATGCGATGAAGAAGCATGATTGGCTAAAAGATTATCTGTGGAAGGCAGTTCCCGTGGATATGGATAAATATACCGCAGAAGTCGAATTAGAGCAGACACATGGATACTTTATCAGGTCGGAAGCGGGCAAAAAGGTAACGATGCCGGTGCAGTCATGTCTGTTCATCACATCCGATAAAATCGGGCAGAAGGTGCACAACATCATAATTGCCGAGGAGAACTCGGAACTTCATATTATCACCGGATGTTCTGTCTCTCATGCGGTCAATTCTGCACTTCATCTCGGCGTTTCTGAATTTTACGTGAAGAAAGGTGCGAAAATCACCTTTACTATGATACACAACTGGAGCCGTGGTATGGAGGTCCGACCGAGAAGTGCGGTGGTGGTTGAGGATGATGGCACCTTCATCAGCAACTACATCTTAATGACGCCTGTTAAATCGCTCCAGATGTATCCAACCGCTTATTGCGTGGGTAGAAATGCAAGGGCAACCTTCCAGACAATTGTATATGCACACGGAGATACAAAGATTGATTCCGGGTCAAGGGCGGTGCTCCGGGGCGAAGGAAGCAGGTCGGAAATCATATCGAGGGTGATTGCTACCGACAATGCGAGGGTCATCGCACGTAGTGACGTCATTGGGGAAGCGGCAAATGCAAAGGGGCATATCGAGTGCAGGGGATTGATGCTTTCTGATTCCGCGGAAGTAGATTCGATTCCCGAGCTCAAAGCGACACGAAAAGACCTCGACCTTTCGCATGAAGCTGCAGTGGGTAAGGTTGCGGAGGAGGAGATTCAGTATTTAATGGCAAGGGGTTTGAGCGAGGAGGAGGCTACTTCGGTGATTATTCGCGGGTTTTTAAACGTGGACATTACGGGTCTTCCGGATGCGCTTGCGCGGGAGACAAAGAGGATGTTTGATATGAGTTTGGAGAAGGTGATGTGAAGTGGAAGGAGAGGTATAATAAAATTTTATAACCACAAGATTACACATCGTGGGCTCTGCCCACGTCCCCGAAAACCCTGAAAGGGTTTATTTCACGAGAAACTTTTTTTTTACCTTTGGTAAAAAACCTTGACTAACAACCTTTCTTAAAAAGAAAGCTTTACCAAAGAAACATAGACGAATGCTAAAACTTTTTAAGATGATAAATACACTTCTTTAACAAATGGCAATAGAATACGCAAAAATACTGGGAAGATATATTTCCGAGGGGTTAAATGAAAACGAAGAGGTGTTTATCAAGGAAACGCTCAAAAAGTTGATTGAGCAAGAGATAGACATGCTGGAGAAGGAGAAAGAGCGGTATAAAAGAGAAATGGAGAAATTTGAGGAGAAATATTCGCTAAAATCTGAAGAATTTGCCAAAAAATTTGACAACGGGGAGATGGGTGATGATTTGGATTTCTTTGAATGGTATGCCTTTGTGGACAGTTATAATAGAGTGGGAAAAAGGCAGAGGGTTCTCATGGAGAATCTGAGATGATTTATTCTTATTTTTCGAAGTTGAAAGCCGTGCTCAATGCTTTCCCTTTAGTTGAGGGATATAAGGTGAAAAAGGAGGTTATCGGATTGTTTGTTGGGCAGATAATCCTTGAAATAGCCCTCAAAGATGGTTCTGTCTTGCATGGATTTGAGTATGTTGTGGTGTCAAAAGGGAAAATAACAAGGGAAAAATACAGGTATCACTGGATGAATGAAAGCGGTTTGATTATGCGATGGGACAACGCACCGCATCATAGAGAAATCAAGACCTTCCCTTTTCATATTCACACAAAAAGCGAGATATTACCTTCCGAAGAAGTTCGATTGGATGAGATATTGAAGACTATCGAAAGAATACGATTGAAATAGAGGTTTTCACGATGCCCGAAAAAGCAAAGTGTTCAATCATAGAAGAATATGCCCAATTTCTGGCAGCGATAACACCTAAAATATGGGATTCTGCAAAAGGGATAAGGGAATTACGGGATGCTGAAACTGAGGAGGAGTTCTTAGCAAGGATGAAACGAAGAGGGGCGAATGTTGTCCCGTAGTGGTGGGTTCCTTTTTCGTTCATTAGCCTCTTCCACAACTTGAAAAAATGCTCAACCGAAAAATTTATAAGGATTGGATACCTCTGATAAGATTAGCATGAATGAAATTAATATGGGGTGGTAATAATAGTTGTGATAAAATGCCCAAAATGCGGAGAGGAAATAAGTTTGCCAGAAAGCTATGACGAAGAAAGATTTGCTGGAGAAGTAAAATGCACAAAATGCGAAGCACCGTTACTTGTAGGAGTAATAGAGGGGGAAGTAAGAACAGTGACGAGTTGAGAAAGTAACTCACAGCTTTATAGTTTTCAAAAAGTTTTTCATGTCCCGCAATTCATCCCTATTTTTTTGATCCATCACTCTTAACACATTTAGTTCCTCTTGAATTGAATCGTGATTTTTCCTTCCTTCTACTTCTAACGCTTTGATCTGGTCAAAATCGCCTTTTAGTTTACTAAAAGTTTCATATATTTCAAATAGATTATGAATTTGCTTTTCATCTAAATAGTTTATCCCATCACTAATCCTAAATGCACTCCAACTTGCGTGATAATATGGGGGCAGTGTAACATCTTTGGTGCTCTTGTTATTCGCAGCGCTCATTAATTTTTCATCCCATTTTCTTGCAATACTGTGGTTTCTTTCAATTTCATACCTCAATATATTTAAAAATGTTTTCTTTTCTTTTTCCTTCTTTTCCTCTTCCAACTTCACGAGTGAATTTGTATAATGAACATAAAACGCAGTAATTATGACCAATATGCTTGTAACAAAAACCATTGCAGAATTGGGATAGTTCTCAATAACTGATTTCAGGCTGTAGATTGCTATTATCACTATAGCAATTGCAATGATAAAATAGACTAAAAATATATGCGCCCTTATTAAGGCATTTAAATTATTCGTAGCTTGTTTTATTCTCTTCATTTTATCCCCTTTCTTCATTAATTCAACCTCTGTTTCTCATCACTTAATACATAAGATGGCTATTTAAAAATGTTTCCGAGTGTGTTATAAATGAGACATCATCGAAAAATTTATAAGGATTGAATACTGCAATAAAATTAGAATTAATAAAATAAAGAAGGCGATTAAAAGGGGGGGGATACAAAAAATGGATAAAAAATATGGAATATTGATTATATGTGCTGCGATTTTGTTTTTATGCTTTGTAGGAACCGTATCCGCAAAGACATGGTATGTAGATGATAGCGGCGGAGCGAATTTCACAAGGATACAAGATGCGATAACCCCTGCAAGCGGCGGGGATACTATAATAGTAAGAGATGGAAATTATCTCGAAAATGTAAATGTGAACAAGAGTTTAACAATACAGTCTGAGAATGGCTCTGATTTAACGATTGTCCAGGCTGCAAATTCTTATGACCATGTGTTTGAGGTGACTGTGGATTATGTGAATATAAGTGGGTTTACGGTGAAAGGAGCAACAGGGGGATGGAGGAAAGCTGGGATCTATCTTGGTCACGGCGTAGATAACTGCACCATATCTAATAACAATTGCTCAAACAACTGGGCTGGCATCGAGCTCCAGTATTCAAACAACAACAAATTAACGGGAAATCTCATGTTTGAAAACGGAATATTCATTGAGAGTTATTTTTTAAGATATTACACGCAGGAAATAGACACCAGCAACAAAGTCAATGGAAAACCTGTTTACTACTGGAAGGATGTAAATGGGGGAAGAATTCCTGAAGGTGCGGGGCAGGTAATACTCGTTAATTGCACAAATGTCATCGTTGAGAATCAGAATTTGAATGCGGGAAGTGTTGGTATACAAGTTGCTTTCTCTTCCTTTATCACCATAAAAAACAACAACTGCTCCTTAAACAATTATGATGGCGTCTATCTCTATTATTCAAACAATACAATCATAATGAACAACAACTGCTCCTCAAACGACGATGATGGCATTTTTCTCTATTATTCAAACAATACAATCATAACGAACAACAACTGCTCCTCAAACGACGATGATGGCATTTTTCTCTATTATTCAAATGACAATGTCATAACGAATAACAATTGCTCAAACAACTGGGCTGGCATTGAGCTCCTGGGTTCAAACGACAACAAATTAACAGGTAATCTCATGGTTGAGAATGGAATAGTTATTGGGGGTTCATTGAACGAGATAGACACGAGTAATACAGTTAACGGAAAACCTGTTTACTACTGGAAGGATGTGAACGGAGGAAGAATTCCTGATGGTGCAGGGCAGGTCATACTCGTTAATTGCAGTAATGTCATCGTTGAAAATCAGAAATTAAACGATGCAACCGTCGGTATACAAGTTGCTTTCTCCTCCTATATCACCATAAAAAACAACAACTGCTCCTCAAACAGTGGCGATGGCATCTACCTCGATGGTTCAAACAATACCCTCATAACGAACAACAACTGCTCAAACAACTTGAATGGCATCCTCCTCTTCTGGGATTCAAACGACAATGTCATAACGAACAACAATTGCTCAAACAACAAAAATGGCATCTATGTCTTCTGGGATTCAGACAACAGTATAACGAACAACAACTGTTCAAATAACTGGGCTGGCATCTCCCTCGATTTTTCAAACAACAACAGCATAACGAACAACAATTGCTCAAACAACAGGTATGGCATCGAGTTCGGTGATTCAAACAACAACAACAGCATTTACCTCAACAACTTCATGAACAACACCGATAATGTTTATTCTATTGAGGATTCAACGAACATCTGGAACTCTACAGAAAAAATAACCTACACCTACAACGGCAGTCAATACACAAACTACCTTGGCAACTACTGGGATGATTACAAAGAGAAATATCCTGGTGCGGAAGAGATAGATGGATGTGGAATCTGGGATACGCCTTACAGCATAAATTCAGACAATGACAATTATCCATTAATGGAGCCTTGGGAGAACTATCTCAAACCTATAGAAGATGAAATATTTGACACCTGCGCACCAGCCAATCCATACCCAAGCATAATGGGAAACCATACAGGCACAATCAAACTCAATCATACTGTTATCGCAACCAAACTTTACACTTATCATTGCGCAGGAACTGGCGGTCATACCGAATATGCTCGTATTTGGAACTTAACATGGAACGCAACCGCAACGTGGGGAGGATATGTGGGCGACTGGCACAACATCTCTTTCGACAAGACCGTTGTTCTATTGGTAAATAAAACATACAATTACACCATTCGCACAGGCTCTTATCCGCAGATTCATCATAAACCCGAACTACCAACAGCAAACGGCTGGATAAACTGCACTGAATTCACGGATGCGAATGGCAAGGAATACAATGACTGGATACCTGCGATTAGATTGTGGTGAATTAATAAAGAGGGAAGAATAAGAAAATGGGAACCGTATTAAGCAAAATGGAAATGTTGAATAAAGCGTTAGATATCTTGCCAGCAACGGAAGAAGATATTGTTCTCACAGGAATAATATCAAAAATTGCAGAGAGAATTGCGGTGCTTAAAAAAGTGGAAAGAACGCTGATTGAGAAATATGAATCCGTTGAAAAATTAGAGAAGCAAATAAAAGAAGAAGGGGTTTCCCCTGATGACCATACTGCATACAACGATCTGCTGGAATGGCGAGCGGCAAGATATGAGTTAGAGATTAACGCAGATTAACACAGATGATAAGAATCAGCACGGTTAAACAAAAATAAATCTGCGTAAATCAGTGTAAATCTGTGTCTTAAATTGAAGGAAGCTATACTTTATATACAAAACCAAATGCTAAAACTTTTTGGTATCTCTGGAAGTCCACGAATAGCCGCGACCGAGTGGATAATTCAAGAAGCGTTGAGGTACGCAGAGGAGAAATGGACTGCTGAGACGCGGTACTTCTCGGTTCGCGGTAAGAAGCTCAACTTTTGCATACACTGCGACCACTGCATCAAAGAAGGAAGCTGTATTCACGACGATGCGATGAATGAGGTCTATGCAGGGTTTGAATGGGCAGATGCAGTCTTGATCGGAACGCCCGTTTATCAGGGAACACTTAGCGGGCAGGCAAAAGTGGTTCTCGACAGGATGAGAGCATTTGCAGCGAGCAATCCTCACGCGCTCCGTGGAAAAGTAGGAGCGGCAGTTGCGGATGGCGGCGACCGTATAGGTGGACAGGAACTCGCAATCAGAGCTATTACTGACTTTTATGTGATAAACGAGATGGTTCCCGTAGGGGGAGGAGCCTTCGGCGCAAACCTCGGTGCTACCTTCTGGTCGAAGGATAAAGGTGCAGAGGGCGTTAAAGAAGATGAAGAAGGCTTGAAAAGTCTTTATAAGACTGTGGATAGACTTATGGAGGTTTGGTTTATAATGAAAGGAGGTGAAAAGAGCGTATGAGTATGAGTATGAATATGAAGATAGCATGGGGGATTACAGGGTCAGGGGATTGCTTGACCGAGTGCGTGACTTTTATGGAGGAACTCACAAAGAAGTACAACTTAGAGGTTCATGTTTACCTCTCCAAGGAGGGAAAGGTGGTTTTAAAGTTCTACAAGCTCTTGAAAGAAGTTAAAGAGCATTTTCCAAAGGTGAGTCCCGAGTTAGGACCAAATGCTC
>JAYEII010000105.1:0-6708 GCA_034660015.1 Methanobacteriota archaeon
TGTCAGTATTTTACTGCTGATATTTTAACAATTTCGATAACAGCGCCTTTTGTGCATGAAGCCGGTTCTCTGCCTGCTCAAATATCACTGAATTGGCGGAGTTCATCACGCCCTCCGTTATTTCTTCCCCTATATGCACCGGCATGCAGTGCATCACGATTACGTCCTCCTTCGCAGTTCGCACCAAATCCTCGTTTATCTGATAATTTTTTAGATCGGTCTTCCTTTTCTCGCTTTCGTTCTCATCTCCCATTGATACCCACACATCGGTGTATATCACATCGGCACCCGCAGCGGCTTTTTCTGCCGTGCCCGTTATGAGTATTTCACACCCCATCTCTCTCGCTTTTTCTACTATTCGCTCATCAGGCTCGTAACCCGCTGGACACGCCACGGAGATGTCCATGCCCGTAATCGCAGCACCACCAATTAGCGAGTTACATACGTTATTCCCGTCTCCGAGCCACGCTACTTTGACACCTGCCAGTTTGCTCTTATATTTCTTTATCGTCATTAAGTCCGCTAACGTCTGGCAGGGGTGCTCAAAATCAGTTAACCCGTTTATCACAGGAATCGAAGCATGTCTCGCAAACTTCTCCACCGTCTCATGCCGAAACGCTCTTATCATAACTGCATCAACGTAAGCGGAAAACACTTTTGCTGTTTCTTCTATCCTTTCCCCCCGTCCTAACTGCAGTTCGTTCCAGTTTAGACTTATTACGTCCCCGCCTAACTCACGCATTGCAACCTCAAATGAAACACGCGTGCGAGTGGAAGGCTTTTCGAAAATCATCGCTAAGATCTTCCCTTCTAAGTCATTCCTCGCTCTTACGCCTTCTTTTCGCTCTCTTTTCAGCTCTATCGCCGTTTCTATTAGCGCTTCTGTCTCTGCACGCGAAAGATCAAATATCGAAATGAGGTTCATGATAAGGAATAAATAGGAAAAGGTATAAATAAATAACAAAATTACGGAGGATTGATAAAATGCCCTGGGTAGACAAAACTGAATGTATGGGTTGTGGCACATGTGTTGAGGAATGTCCAGTAGACACGATTTATATAGCGAATGAGCATGCAGAAATAGACATGGATAACTGCATTCATTGTGGTATATGCCACGATGTATGCGCTGAAGGTGCTGTGAGGCATGACAGTGAAAAAATACCGGACGAAGTAAACGCAAACGTAGCAAAAACAAAAGAGTTTATGAACGCTTGTGCCGAATGTCTCGGCGATGCGAAAGAAAAGCAAAAATGCCTTAACAGGATGATGCATCATTTCAATATAGAGAAAATCGTTGCTGAGAAAACGATAGAAAAACTTCAAAAGCTCGAGGAGAAATAGTAGAAAATGGAACTGGAGTTTTTCTTCTACGATTCAACCGCGTTTAAGAGGTTCTTGAGCGATAATCCACATGAAAGGGGTGAAGTCGAATTCTTAGAATCAATTCTCGAAGAAGGGATGAACGCGATAGATATTGGGGGGGCATACAGGCATTACTACGGTAGCGATAGCAAAGCAGATAGGAGAAAGCGGCACACTCTATTCTTTTGAACCTGTCCCGGAATATTTCAATATACTGAACGAGAATATTTATCGCAATGGGTTAAAAAACGTAAAAACACGCCAATTGGCAGTGAGTGACCGCACAGGAACGATTAATTTTTATAAGAACAATGCTGCAAGTTCTATTGTTCCCCAGGCGGGCATACCCGGTTTTCAGGTCGATACTACCACAATAGACACGTTTTTAAAGGAAGAGAATGTAAAGAGGATAGATTTGGTCAATATGGATTGCGAGGGGAGTGAGCTATTTGTGCTTAAAGGAGCAGAAAGGACCTTGCGGAGAAATAAGAAAGAAATCAAGACTTTTTGCGAGGTTCATCATTCAATGCTCAGGGATTTAGGTATATCTGTTCAGGAGCTCGTGAAGTATCTTCAGGAATTGGGATTACAAGTGCATAGCGTTTCCTTGACCGATTTGAGTATAGGGGATAATTTTGAGGGGTGCGACTATATATATGCTTACAGCTAACCAAAACACATCCAGTAATCCTTTAGTTCCTCTTTAACCGCCCTTATCACCTTCTCAGTATCCTTTGACGCCAAATCTCTTCTGTATCTTTTGGCTATTGGTTCACGCTCTTTTACCGCCATTTCCAAGCCTGCCAAACCTGAGATCAAGGCAAGCCATGCATAAGGCAAAACATCTTCATTGTAACCAGAAGCAATCAAATCTATCTCCTTCCCCTGACAAATTTCCGCAATCTCTCTCGTCTTCTCTCCAATCATCCTGAATCCGTTTATCGGCAGTCCCAACTGCGTTAGCTGGTCATTTAGATACGGGTCCGAGCCACCATATCGGATGATCAGCTCAGGCTCGAATTCTTTGACCACGGGCTCAATTATATCCTCAAAGACGGATTTGTAGGAATCATAGCCGGCACCAATTGGCATTGGAACGTTTATCGTGTATCCTTTTCCCGCTCCTTCCCCGATTTGATATACAAAACCTGTCCCTGGATATATGGTTCTCGGGTCTTGATGCAAATCAATGAACAGCACGCCAGGGTCGTGGTAGAAGTATTCAGAAGTTCCGTTTCCTGCATGGGCGTCGGTATCTAAGATTAATATTCTTTTTAAACCGTATTTCTGCTTCAAATATTTCGCGGTAAATGCCACGTCGTTATAAATACAAAAGCCCTCGCCAAAACCGGATTTGGCATGGTGCATCCCACCGCCTATTGAAACGGCTTTCTCAAATTCCTCGCCTTCCACTAAATCAACTGCACGCTTCGCCTGACCCACGATTAACCTCGCAGCTTCTTCCAGTTTCCCTGGTCTTCCAATAGGTCTATTGTCCGCACTGTGAAACAGATAAAATCTTCCATTGTAATCCGAACCCAAATTCGCTGCCCGGTAATAGTCCCTTGTAAAGTCAATATACTCCTTTGTACATATCAAAAGTAGGTCTTCATCCGCTGCGGGCTCTGCGCTGATGATTTGGTAGTTCTCATCGCTCAAATTCTGCTTCAAGAAACGGTAAAACTTCTCATATCTCGCTCCCCTGAACGGATGCCCTGCACCAAAGTCATATTCCTTTAATCCTTCCTGGTACAAGATTGCTAATGGCATGGTTTTATAAAATAAAATAAGGTTACCTATTTTATATTGTATATCTTTTGGTGGTGGAATGATGTTTATTCCCCCGTTCCCCCCGTCCTAACTGCAGCTCGTTCCGGTTTAGACTTATTACGTTCCCGCCTAACTCATGCATTGCAACTTCAAAGGAAACACGCGTGCGAGTGGAAGGCTTTTCGAAAATCATCGCTAATGTCTTACCTTCTAAGTCATTCCTTGCTCTTACGCCTTCTTTTCGCTCATTTTTCAGCTCTTTCGCTGTTTCTATTAGCGCTTCTATTTCCGCATGCGAGAGGTCAAATATCGAGATGAGGTTCATAATTATATAATTTAAAAGAACTTCTTGAAAAAGAAGATTATATAGAAGTGGCTATAAATTTAAGCGGGGTATTTTCAATATGTGTGGAAGAGATAGAGGATTTATTAATTTATTACCTCAAGAGACAAGTCTAACATATATGATAGGCACACTTGATGAAAGAGACAAACAACTGGGGGAATGGATAGAAAGGGTGAGAAAATAACATGAAATGGAAAACTGGATTTGTTTTTGTTTTGGTGATGTTAGCAGTAGCATCCATTGGCGTAACAAATGTTTTCGGACAAAACATAACGGCAGATGAGCTATGGAAAACAGCAGATGAGCTATGGAACAATCTCACCATTGCCGTAGACAACGTAACATCAGTCACGTATGATATGCATAGTACGCAGATATGGGGAGAAGGAACATTCTTCGATGATACCCAAGGAGCGAGTAAGATGCAATTTGAACGATATCATCATGTGACGGTAGATTACATAGCGGAAAAAAGCTACATCGTTTTGTCAAGATCTGATACTGAAAATCCGTATAGAAAAGAGTATGTTGATGGGAAAACTAAATACTACCGCTATCGACCAGAAGGAGGAGAGTGGGAAAACTGGAAAATAGCAGACACGAATTACCAATGGTCAAAGTGGGAGAAACGGGAGGAGTTACGTAATATCAAGCCGCCTGTGTATATAAAAATTTTAGGCAGTGAAGAATTGAACGGCGAAGATTGTTGGATCGTGAAAATGAGGATGTCTGATCTACCTGAACCTAAAGAGGTGGAAGTAACAACTTGGATAGCGAAGAAAGACTATCTACCCCGATTAAGTGTGAAGAAGGCAATAAGGGATATACGAGTTGACACAACTAAGCAGTTTTATGATTACAATAAACCGATAAACATTATAGAACCACCAGATTTACCGACACCGACACCAACACCGACACCTGCTTCGCCGGGATTTGGGATTGTATTTGCAATTACGGGATTGTTGACTGTTGTATCCCTAATTAGACGAAGGAGGAAAAATTAATCGTGTGGTGTACTTCCTGCTTTAAGTAGGAGTTTGTATATATGAAATATAAGGATATATTGAAGTCATTAAAAATGGTCTAGGAGGAGATGAAGTTATGGCAGGACATAAAATATACCGTTGTATCGTAGAAGAAGTTAAAAGCGGAACACTGAAAGAACCATTTACAAAAGATGATTTTAGGACTGCTTGTCCAAAATTTGGCGAAGGAACTTATAACGCATTTCTGGATAAACATCGAGTAGGAAATCCAGGAGGGAATTCCGAATTATTCGAGAGAGTATCCCCCGGAAAATTTAAGCTAGTTAGACCCTTTAAATACGGTTTTGATTGCTAATAAAAATTATTTTCTACATTCGATAACATAACATCGCTGTCTTGCAAATGCTGGAATGGATAGGAAATGGAGAAAATAAGATGAAATGGAAAACGGGATTTGTTTTGGTTTTGGTGATGTCAGCAGTAGCATCTATGGCAGTAACAAATGTTTTCGGACAAGACATAACAGCAGAAGAACTGAGTAATAACACACGCGATGCAATACCCAACGTAACGACGGTTAAGTATGACCAAGATATGATATTGACAGCCCACGGGGAGTCAGTTGAAGATCATTCACATTCAACAGTAGACTACGAGGCAGAAAGAAGCTACACCTCTGGATCTATTAGTGTAACCTACGTTGATGGCAAGAACGTGTACGTACGAATGGGAGAAGGAGATTGGGAAAAACAAGACATCGATTATCAGTGGAGCATGGAAAACAAAGTGGAAGAGTTTCTCGGCTGTAAGCCACCGCTATACATGAACATTCTTCGCAGCGAAGTGGTAAATGGAGAGGATTGTTGGGCTGTTAAGTGCTGGCCGGTGAATCCACTGCCAAATCTCGAGCTGACAGCAATAAACTGGATTGCAAAAGAAGACTACCTACCTATAAAGAGTCAGGTTCGAACCCGATTAACAACAGACGATTTAACGACCACGAGAACCATATACTTTTATGACTACAACGAACCACTAGACCTACCTGAGCCACCCACTACACCAAGTTTTGAGTTCATATTTGCCCTCGCAGGATTATTGACAGTGGGATATCTAATCAAACTAAGGAGGAAAAATTAATCAGGGGGTATTAAATGAAATGGTATATTCTATATAAACTCGATGCTCGAGAATGGATAAGGAAAACCATCAAAAAAATGGAAAACCGCGAAACAGATTCTTCATCTGATTGGAATAAATTTTGGGAAGAAATTTACTATGATCTTGGAGGAACTAGTGCTTGTGCAGCATGTAAAGGCTGTCCAAAGAAAGCGGGATATACTTCATGGTATTTGGGACGGATAAAAGGATCTAACAGAAAAAGAGTGGAAATGTCATTTGATACGGTAAAGAAACGATGTTTAAAGAATGGAGCATATGCTATACTTGGACAAGAGATTTTAAGCAATTCGCCTAATCTAAATAAGTCCGATCTATTCAGAAAAATTCAGATTGAATACAGGAGAAGAACAAATGACGAACCTGCAGGCTCAGATCAAGGTGGCCCAACTCTGACATGGATTTTATTCAAAGCAGGAATGCTAAAATAATAGTGGCACGGTTGGAGCTTTGTCTACCTATGGCTTTTCATTTCACTTCTTAGAGGATGTCCCGCAATTGCTTTTTGTACTAAAAATTGCGTTTCTTTTTGGATTTAAAGCTCTATTTACCTTACTTTTTCTTCCGATTTTGAATTGTTGGGTAACCACTATAGTTTTTAAAAAACAGAAAACTTTAAATATTGCAACGATTAAAGGCAAATGGAACAAAAAGGAGGTGTTTTTGATATGGGTGATTCACCAGTTGAATATATAAAAAAAGTGTATGAGAAGTGGAAGCGTTGTCCAATCTGCGGGTCTGAAGATGGATTTGAAGTTAAGAGATACTTTCTGGTCAAATGCAGACTTGTTTGTAAAGCGTGTTCAGCGGAATGGATTCCTTATATAGAAGATGAGCCTAAAGGAGAAATAAATGGTATGATGCTTTTAAAGCCTGACTTAGACGGAAAAGCAGCACGATACGAATTGGACATACATCCACCTGAATGGTGGGTAGGGGTTATTTTCCACATAAATGTAGGACATTTTAACACACCACTTTTTAGATTATGTTTAACAATATATAGCATTTTTGATTATAAACTCCGTTGATTTGACCTCTTTCAAAGACCCATCATCC
>JAYEII010000106.1:0-1368 GCA_034660015.1 Methanobacteriota archaeon
CGGTATGTGACAGAGGAATTGAAGGATTACGAGGCGAAAGCGTTGAGTGCCGAGGAAAGGATAAAGGAACTGGAGTACGAACTGTTCGAGCAGATACGGAAAGAGGTGGGAAAACGAGCAAAAGAGATTCAAGAAGCTGCGAATTCCGTTGCCGAGCTCGATATGCTCCTGGCTTTTGCAGAAGTTGCCGCGGAAAACGGGTATTGCTGTCCGGTAGTGGATGCGAGTGATGAGATTGTGATACGAGAAGGCAGGCATCCTGTGGTGGAGAAGGAAGTAAAGGAAGGATTTGTGCCGAATGACGTTCATCTGGACGAACATAACCGATTGATGGTTATCACGGGACCGAACATGAGCGGAAAATCCACGTTCATGCGCCAAACCGCTTTAATCGTGCTGATGTCGCAGCTTGGGGCGTTCGTGCCCGCACGGGAAGCGAAAATAGGCGTTGTAGACCGGATATTCACTCGCGTTGGCGCTTACGATGACCTTTCGATGGGTCAGAGCTCGTTCATGGTGGAAATGAGCGAGACTGCAAATATATTGAACAATGCGACAGACCGAAGCCTGGTAATTCTCGATGAAATCGGGCGAGGCACGAGCACGCTGGACGGTGTCAGTATCGCATGGTCAGTGGGCGAATACGTTAATACAAAACTAAAAGCGAAGACGATGTTCGCAACGCATTTCTACGAACTCACGGAGCTGGCTGATGCACTTGACACTACAAACTGCTTCAACGTTTCGATAAAAGAAGCGGGCGATGAGATATTTTTCGTGCGGAAAGTCGTGGAAGGAAGAGGTTCAAAAAGCTATGGGATTCAGGTTGCGAAATTAGCAGGGTTGCCTGAAGAGGTAATAGAATCCGCAAAAAGCGTTTTGCGGAGGATGGAAAGTGAAGTGGGAAAGGGAGGAGAAGGACGGGAGAGGAAAGAAGAGGAAGAAAAGAAAGCAGAAACGAAGAAGGAATACGTGGTGCAAGAGCATCCGGTGGTTGATGAGTTAAAATCAATAAATTTGGAAAAGATTTCGCCAATAGAGGCGTTGAATAAGCTGTATGAGATGAAGAAAAGAATAACGTAAAAAACCACGAGATTCCACAAGAAACCTTTTCTTAGAAAGAAAAGCTTTACCAACAACTTTTTTACCTTCGGTAAAAACCTTGACTAACAACCTTTCTTAAAAAGAAAGCTTGACTAAAGAAACAAGTCTTTTTTTTCTTTTAGCACAGGTTTTCTTTTTGACATTGCCGAAGGCAATGGAACGGCTTCGCCGTTCAAAAAAAGAAAAAGTGTTGTGTAATCTTGTGGTTAGCTATACTCACAGCTCAACCTTGAGCTCTTCCTTCAGCGTTTTTAGCACGAGTTC
>JAYEII010000106.1:1468-6558 GCA_034660015.1 Methanobacteriota archaeon
GCACCGCAACTGGGGCAGTTGGCATAGAGTTTGCCCAAAGCAGCTCCGCATACCGGGCATTTCTCAAGCGTATTTTTCGTCTGCATCGTATCCCCCCAGAGCCAACCATGATGCGCTTCCATCATGTGTTCCACTAGTTTATCCACTGCTGCGTCCTTGTCCTTTGCTGCAAACGTCTCATTGCATACATAACAACGTCCTTGCGCCATTTTTTTTCCTCACCACATAAATCATCCAAATTATGCCTATTTAAATTTTTCGCTTTTTTTAATCGTTCCAAATGTGAGATGCCTAAACATTTCATATTCATTTAAAATATTCGATTTTTTAAAACATTCGTAACAAAAAATGCCAAATAAAAAAGGAGCAAAACTTTTTATGTATGGAAGGTAAAACAATAAAACATGGCGGAAAGAAGAAGGAGACCCTCAATATTTGATCTGATGGAAAAGTATATAGAGCAGATGTTTGATGAAGCGAGAGGAGTGCCTCGAGCACTGCCATTTGAGGAGGAACTCGCGAGAAGGCGAAGGAGAGAACCGGGGGATGTCGAGGACTGGTTAAGGGATCCGTTTGAGGATATGACGCGGAGATTAGAGGAGGAATTGCCAGAGGAGTACAAGGATTTTGTAACGGAGGAAGAGACGCCGGAAGGAAAAGTAAGAAGATGCGGTCCTTTCATCTACGGGTTCTCCTATACAAAGGAGCCGGGGAAAGAGCCGGAGATAAAGGAGTTCGGGAATATAAGACCTTCGTACAGAAGAATAGAGCCCGTTCCAGGAGGTGAGCGCGAGCCTTTGATAGATGTGATGGAGCAGAAGGATTCTTACGAAGTCGTAGCTGAATTGCCGGGTGTCGAGAAGCGCGATATAAAATTGCATGCAACCGAAGACTCACTGGAAATAAGAACGGAAAACGAGAAAAAGTTCTCCAAGGAAATACCCTTTGACATACCTGTAAAGCCGGAAACTGCAAAGGCAACGTATAAAAACGGCGTGATCAGCGTGCGGATAACAAAGAAAGAGGGCGAGAAAAAGAAGACTACTATATCGCTGGATTGAGCGAAGGGAAAGGGCATGGATGGAAGGCGGTGGAAAGGTGTAGTTAAGACTCTATACTTGATAGTAGTTCCGAATGTGTATGAGACTCTGACAAAAAACTTTTATTTGTGTTTACGTATGTTTTGTTTACTATCAATTAACATTGAAAAGATGAAGGGAGGGGTAAAGGGATAAATAAGATGACAATATGTATCGGAGCAATCTGCGATAATTATAAAGCGGCGGTAGTTACATCTGACAAGATGGTGACTGCCTGGTATCCCCCAATCGAATTTGAACACGACACACTAAAAATAGAGGAACTTTCAGACACTTGCGTAGCCCTCACGGCAGGTTCTGCTTTAGCCCATACAGAACTCTTTAGAGAGGTGAAATCTGACCTTGCTACTATCTCCAAGCCGTTGGTTTCACGAATCACCAAGGGCATTAAGGACAGTTTTGTGGAACAAAGAAAAAACAGGGTAGAAGAGCTGTATCTCAAACCAAAGGGAATGACTTTGGAGTCATTTTATAAGGAGTATGCAGATTCATTACCTGCTGAGATCGTTGTCGGTATACATAAAAAAATAGAAGAGACAGAATATGAATTAGAGATTCTGATTGTAGGATTAGATAATGAAGGTGCGCATATTCATGGTGTTCGTGATCCAGGTGTTTCAGACTGTTATGATTCATTAGGATACAATGCTATTGGGTCGGGTGAACTTCATGCCCTTTCAACATTTATGTTAAACAATTATACGCCTAAAAATTCTATAAATCACGCAGTATATTTAGTTTATGAAGCAAAGAGGAATGCAGAAGTATCCCAGGGAGTAGGAAAATCAACGGACATGTGTTTAATAACCGACAATGGAATTAAATACATTTCAATGGATGAGATGGCAAGACTGGGTGACATTTATGAAAAAAAGACCAAACCCGAGCGTGAAGAAATAAATCAGTTAGTTAAAGATTTGCCCTTTGGAGGTGACTGAGATGGAATCTAAAAGTAAAGCTCTAAGGAGGAGGTATTGGTTGTAGAGGACAAAAACTTAAAAAAGACGAAAAACATGAAAAAGAGAACTATAGTCGGTTTAATATCCATAGTAGCAATCGTAGCGGTTGTGATGTTTGCAGGATGTATAGAAGAGGAGGAGGGATCCGTACCTACTTCAACACCAACGATAACCCCCTCGCAGACTGCAACTCTCACCCCACCTCTGGAAGTAACTTCAGCAATCGTATCCAAAGTGATAGATGGGGACACTATAAAATTGCAAGATGGCGAAAGAGTTAGACTGCTTGGGATTAATACACCAGAAAAGGGGCAACCATATTACGAAGAAGCGACAAATAGATTAAAGGAATTAATAGAAGGGAAAACCATTACGTTAGAAAAAGATATTGAGGATAAGGACCAATATGGCAGATTGCTGAGGCATATTTACATTGATGATACATTCGTGAACTTAGAAATGGTTAGAGAAGGATATGCTAACGTTTATGTTATCCATCCAAACGTTAAATATTCAAGCAAGTTTGAAAACGCTGAAGAAGAAGCTAAAAATGCTAAAAGAGGTATATGGCAACCATCCGAAGGCAGTTTATCTAAATGCATCGGCATTCTCTATTTTCAGTGGAATGCAGAAGGCAATGATTGTTATAATCTCAACGATGAGTATGTAACTTTCAAAAATACTTGCCCTCAGTCTATTGATATGAGGGGTTGGACGGTTAAAGACGAAGCGAACCATATCTATACTTTTCCTGATTTTAACCTGGCTGGTGATGCTACGGTTACGTTATATACGGGTGCTGGTATAGATACAACAGCAGAGTTATATTGGGATAGCAGTGGTCACACATGTAACGCAATATGGAACAATGATGGCGATACGCTTTATTTAAGGGGTATAAGTGGCAATTTAGTAATAAGCTACGGTTATGGTGGATTCGAACAATAGGGGTACAGAATTTTATGAAAAAATCAAGACCGCGTCATCTTCTCGAATGACCTTATAAAGAATAGAAACTTCAGGGCTTTTGTCCCAAATTCTATTTTCATAGCCCGAGAACCCTTTCAGCATCCTCTGAGGATATTGTTTTACCAGTTACGTATTCTTTCATAGCTTCGTCTAAATCTGCTTTCTCCTCTTCGTTCAATGCGAAGATGTATTCCGATAATAGGTTCTCTATGTTCTTTGTTCTCTTACTCAATCCGTCGACATCACGCTTCAAAGCAAGCAGCCCTTCTAACTTTTTGTTGATTCCCCTCCCCAACATTTGGCGAATCTCTTCACTCATGGTCTTTCAACCCCCCCCTTAAATATTAAATATTTAAATCAGTATATTTAAATCTTCGGTTAAGCTCTGCTCAGGTTCGTGATAAAAAGGCAAAGCGATTTTTTCCCTTACGACTGCATATTTGTCGAAGCCCCAACCTATCCACACCCAATGTAAAATGCGAGGCATCCTAAGGGGGATTTCCTTTGGACATTGTGAAAAATGGTTTGCATGTTTGTTTCTGGACATATTTTCGGATGATATTTTCACAAATTTTTTTAATTTTTTCTTCACTTTCACAATCCCTTGTCTTTATCTTATCCATTAGGTAAAAGGCAAACCAATCACAAAAATGTTCTTTTTCATACTCATGTTCATTTAAATCAAATACGATTCCTTCTCTTTTTTGTTGTAAATTAGGATTTACATATTCTCTTAGCTTTAATATCTCTAAACCAAGTTCAAAATTCCTTGTAAAACCTTCTTCGTAGATAGCATGAGAATACTCATGAAGAATACAGAATACAACTCTATCAATATCCTTGCCTATAAGATGAGATTTAATGAAGATTTTAACCATACCCGTTTCTGATGATCCCATATCGTACATCGCTACAGTTCGGAAATAAATATCTTCTGTATCGTCTAAATCTACTTTAAATGGGATATTCAATCCATTTTTTGTCAAAATAGCTTCTGATTGATTTTTTGCTTGAATTAATACGTTATTTTTCTCTTTCTGTGACACGAATATTGATGTAATATAAAATTTAATAGTAGTCAACCAATCCCTTGGATTTTTTAAAAAATCATTTATATTTTCTAAGAGGTATTTCATTTTTCCTTAAATTAATTTACGCCACACATCCAAGCATAAACGTCCCTTTCGCAGCCCCAACCTCGCTACACCCGAATAAATTCCTAGGCATCCGTTATGCACATTTTTTCTTATTTATTTTGTGGTATTAGCATTTTTGGATCCCACTCTGGTGGAAAATTCCAACCTTTTGAATATTTTGCCCAATTGAATTCGTCAAGAAATTTTGAAAGAGAACACCTTGGATTCAATTTAAAATATTCATTAAGAAATACTTCTACATCGCCATCATAATAAAATGTCTTTTCAATATTTTGGGCATCTTTCTGCATTTTCTCAAGAAATTCTAAATATCCATCTATTGTATGTTTAAATTTTAGTTCCCCCGCTATCTTAATATCCCACATTACAAATAAATCAGGGTTCAAAACATGAAGGATTTTTGATACACCAGTAGGTCCTATTTCATTAACTTCGCCCAATTCTTTAAAAAGTGTAATCAACTCCTTTTCATTCTTATTGAAATCAAAGATTAAAATATTTTCTCCTAAGTAAAATAATTTAGTGTTTTTAATAAAGAACTCTTTTAGCTCCGAACTAACTGCATCATATTTGACTTTTGTAATTCTACATCCCCATTTATTCAAAAAATTCTCAATTAAATGATATATTATCTCTTTTTTAGTCAACTCAATAGGGCAAACTCGTAATTTTTCTAAAAAGTCTTTCTTCTTCATTAAAGCGTCATAACTCTTGTTATAGTCAACAATTTTTCGAAGTGCTACTGACCACACTATTTCATAAAATGATGGTTCTTTTATGGTAACTACCAAGCCCCCACAAATTTATTGCTGATAAGGCTTTATATTATCCATCACAATGGTTGTAAATAAAACGTTTCGATTGATGGAGGAACAATGCGATGAATATACCCACCCGTGATGAAA
>JAYEII010000107.1:0-6506 GCA_034660015.1 Methanobacteriota archaeon
TTTATCGTAACGACTAGTTGAATGATAGACATAGTTCTTTGACCCTCGTGTTTTGATTTCGAGACACGTTTTACCCTCGTGTCGCTGATTTTCCAACCACTTTCTCGCCCACTCTTTTATACTCCCCTTAAAGTTATGTGGGGGCTATATAAATAAAAAGCTTTTCGGTTTTATTGTCTCGTTAAATCATAAAAGCATGCTTTATGTTGCAGTTGGTAATTATATGTTCCCCATGATTTGGCGGAGTTAAGGCTATTTATAAACTTTGTAATCCTTTTCTCTAAATCTGGCGGATAATTCCCCTCTTTAGCCCTTTTTTCCTTGCTATGATTAAATGAAAGTCTAAAAGGCCATGAAAAGACAGAGTATGGACTCAAAATTTCTTCTATTTCATCTATTTCCGTGTCTGAAAAGGAAAATGGGAATTTGTGCTTAATTCTACAATTCTGATTAGAAAATGCATTGCAACTCCAAAAACAAGGTGGAATGTAATCATCTATTTGATCAATTTTCCTATCTGATTTTTTCTTTTCTATCTCTAAATCTCTATTTCTTGCAATTCTTTCAGACAATAAAGAATGATTTCCAACACAATAAATATTTTCTCCGGGATTTTCACATATTTTTCCATTCCAATTATTATCGTGCCAAGCCATCCTAACTGTCAGGTGTTTCGGCATTATCCATCACCTTGTTTCTTTCCATGCTATTTTCTCTCTTATTCTATTTTTGATCTGCAAAGATTCTTCTGTCCGTGATTTCATAACTTCTCGAATATTTTGGTACATAGATACATTGCATTATAGATATTCCACTATATGCATGCTTCTGTCTTTTATATCTATCCCTCTTTTACAATTTTTTTTTCATTTAATGTTTTCGCTTTGACAATTTCTATCTCCCCCTCCATAATCCCATAAATCTCAAAAACCAACTCGTTAATTTCATCCTCTAACTTCCTTATCTCCTCTTCAATTTCCGTTTTATCCTTCCTTACAATCTCATTCAGCACATCATCCGATTTTGGCACCTCGATATTATAAATCAAACCCTTAACGTCCTTCGATTTACTCAGTTTCTCCGCAACGGAGTTGAGATAAACAGCAACAAAATCCCTTATTTTATTATCCTTGATTTCTATGTGATCCTCCGAACTAATGAAAATCCTATCACCTTTGACCTCCACTCGTTCAAATCGTGCATCATCTCTTATCGAAAAAGAAACAGAAGCTAAAAGCCTTTTGGATTTTACCGTATTATCGTCCACAAAAAAGAGGGTATTGTCTCCTGTTATTATTCCTTCATGTATTACCTCTCTTAAATCTTCTAATTTAGTCTTTATTGCCGTATCAAGCTTGTCCATCAATTTTAAAACTGGCTGTGGTTTTAATTTCCAATTCCCTTCGCCTAATGTTTTCTGTTCAACATCAAACATGTTAAAGAACTCATTTCGATAAGAACTCTGATAATACTTCTTTTGAACATCATAGAGAATCCTCTCCTTTGGCTTATTGATTATAATGGTCTTTATCTTGCGGTCTTCACGTGCTTTGCTTTTCTGAATAACCAGGATGCAGGGATAATTTGTCACATCTTTAAACACTCCAGAATCACCAAAATCAATTATTTGTAAAATGCTATAATCCTTCAACAAGAATTTCCTTAGCTCTGACCCGTAATCCCTGTTCAAAAAGAGATTTGGATTAATAAACCTCAACTTGGAGTTTTCTTTTAACCATTTGAGTCCTCGTTCTACAAACAGAATGTAAATATCAAATTTCCCAACACTTGTGCTATAATTCCTTTTCAGATATTCCTTTATCTTCTCATCCAGCAACTGCACCCTCACGTATGGCGGATTCCCCACCACAAAGTCAAACTTCTTGTTCTTTATCTCGTCAATCACCGCCTGTTCCTCCAGGAATCCCGCATGCGTGTAATCCACTAACTGCTTTTGTCTCGGCAGTTCCAACGAATCCGTTTGATAGATTTTAAACCTGCCGAGCTTATAGTTTTTATCCGCCTCACGAACCTTCTGATACAAATCCACCACCTGGAAAAGCATGTTCATCTCCGCAATATGGCATGCAAACGGGTTAATGTCCAGTCCATAGATATGCTCTTTGATTGCCTCAAGGATTATTTTCGCTTCGTCCGGCGTTAATCTTCCCACAATTTCCTTCCAGTTCTTCGGGTCTCTCAATTCCTCCTTGCCCGCTTTGCCAAACTTCATCAGAAATCTGCTGGTCAATCTCCTCGTTGCCTCAACCAAAAATCCTCCAGGACCACATGCAGGATCAAGCAAATCCTTCGTTTCAATTTCGTAACTGTAAGTGTAGCCAACCGCAGTCAGAATATACCGTATCACCTCAACAGGGGTATAAAATTCCCCTAACTTCTTCCTCTCACCGCCCGGCAAATATTTCTCGTACAAATTCCCTAAAATGTCTCTATCCACGTGTGTGAAGTCAAACTGGTTCAGAGTCCATAAAACTTTGTTCAATAGCTGATTCAGTTCACCATCGCCGGTTTTGAACCAGTCTAAAATGCCCGTCTCATAGAAATGAGGATACAAATAGTGCGCCTCGCTAAACGCCCACTCCAATACCTGCTTGTAAACAATATCTTCGTGTATTGTCCTTTCCCTCAGAACTTCTATACCGCCATTGGAAATGTTCTTTGGCAATAAATTCTTATCCTCGCCGATTCTGATGAACAGAAGTTTGTTCAGCAATACGTAAATACTTTCCTTGCAGAATATCTCCTTCACTTCCTCATCCGCAATATCTTTCTTCCCTGAATACTCTTTCCACAGTCAGAAACCCGAAAATGACCCGTATTTCTTATATTCTTCTTCCAACTTCTGCCTGTATTTTAGCAATCCATAGCTCAACTCACTTCCCTCTTCACTGCTCTTCAACTCGTTTTCAACCCTGCTCAATTCCGCTTGATATTTGCCGTAGCCCTCTTTATAGTCCTCAAAAGTTCGCAAAGTATAGCCAAGAAGCAAATCGTTTGCAATGTAATTCAGCCTGTCAAGGAGTTTTCTGAATCCTGCTTCTTTTGTTATGTCTATCCTCGCATAGGTCTCATCAAATCGCTCATACTTGCTGGTGTCAAAAAGCGACTCCTTCGTCAAATTACTCAGGAACAAAATCTGCGTCTTCTCTCCACTTGATAATTGTTCTACTGACTTCCTTTGTTCCAAAATTCTTAAAAAATCAACATCAACCTTTAACTCGCTTCCTGTCCTCTTGAGTTCCCAAAGCTTTAATCTCAGGAAGTTGCTCAACCCTATATATTTTGTGGTTTCTTCTTCATATTTAAACGCCTGTTCTACGTATTCTGCTTTGTCTATATTCTCCGTAGGTCTTTTCGTTTCTATTTTTACAACAGCAAAGTTATTTTCATCTACAATTGTTAAATCCGCCCTTTTCTTCTCCCATTTGATGTCTCTTCTTTCGTATCCCAAAACCGACCTTAAAAACAATTCATCAAATGTTATTCTGACCTCAAACTCTGACGAACCCTTTTCTATTTCATTGATTATGTTCTTAAATGCCTTCAATACCTTTTCTGTAAAGTTGGTTTCAGTCATTATTACATAAACTCCTTGCCATCTTTCTATGATGAAATACTATTCATTCCTTAAAAGTTTTAAGAAAAATAAGTGTTTTTGCTTTTTTCACTTTGCCCTTTCGGGTTTGCATTTTGCATTTAATTCCTCAACTCACCCATCCCGAGACCATTGACGCGACTTTAACACCCATAATCACGAACAAAGCGATTATGATTGTTTCCACCCCCGCCTTCATGCTTATCTCACGCATTGCGAACGCAGCAGCAAAATCGGTGATTACACAGAACGCCAACGCCGCAACAAGCCCGTATCGCTGAAATATAAGTGCCATAGCTATTATCAGCGGAAGCGAAAACAGCGTTCCAAACACCACCACCTTGACCAGCTCCACATGCGTTGCATCTGATATGACATTCGTCATGCCCGCCATTCTCGGGCACAGGATGAACAATGCAAACGCTGCCGATGCGATTATCAGTTCTTTCATTGTACATAAAGTATAACTTCCTTCTATTTAAGACACAGATTTACACTGATTTACGCAGATTTATTTTAGTTTAACCGTATTGGTTCTTATCATCTGTGTTCATCTGCGTTAATCTGTGTCTATATTATGTTTTTTATTTTCTTGTCTAAAATCTGTAAATGTGATTTTCTCAGCGAACTCAGCGTTCTCTGCGGTAAATTTTGAAATGTGGCATTGGCTTTGCTCTTTTCATCTGTGTCACTAATTTCTTCTCTTACTTCTTAATCTTAGCTTATTGAGCATAATCGTCTTTGCAATTTTAGCGGTGCTTTCTTCAAGACTCACGAGGTTTCCTTTACCGTTATACAAACATTCCACCGCCATCTCGGCACCAATCGTATTTGCCCAGAACATACCTTCCGAAGTGAGTTCGATTGTATTCTTCGCAATTATCAGCTCGCCTCTATCTTCACCTCGTTTCAGTGTCCCGGCAAACGCCTCAAGCGGCTCAAAATCCCATTCCCTTCTCGGTGTTTCAATGTCTATTCTGCCATATTGAATTTGCGATACGCACCACAACACAGGAATGACATTCTCAGGCACGTTAAAAACATTTACCACGGTGTTCTTGCTCTTACTCTGGATGTATGTTTCACTTGTAGAAGGGTGTTTCAAGAAGCAGCCAGCCAGAAAACCCGTTGCTCCCGCACCTAACCCTAAAACGTTCCCTAAACGGTTGAAATAGGTAGAATACTGGAATTTATCACGCCCGTTTGTAAAATGATTGATGTTCAGGTGCTGGTATCCATTATCTTCCAGAAAGCTCTTTACCGTTCCAAAAACGGCCTTTGCCGTTTCAATAGGCGGCTGCACGAATTGGCGTGCTATTGCCGTTTTGGGGCTGTATATCAACGGGTAAACTGAAATCCCGTCTATACCTATCTCTATGGCTTTTTGCACGTCTGTAATTACGTCTGTTTTACCCTGTCCCGGAATATCGTACAGAAGGTCTATGGAAAGGAGCGGAAAAAACGCCCGCACCGTGTTTAATTTCTCGATAACTTCTTCACCACTTCCTCTTCTTCCAAGTGTTTTTCGTAAACCGCGATTGAACGTTTGAACACCTACACTCAGACGATTGACGCCCAATTCCACAAGCAGGTCCATTTTAGCTTCTGTGAGTTCGCTTATCGTTGTTTCAACACTGATTTCCGCATCGGGCTCGATTTGAAAATGTTCCCTGAGCCCCGTAAACAACAACCTGAGGTCTTCTGACGAAAGTGACATGGGAGTGCCACCGCCTATGTACACGGTTTCCACGGGTGAAAAGTAATCGCTCCACGCCCTCGCTTCTTCCAGAACCGAGTTCACGTATTTTGTTGTGTACGAAGGATGCGAAGGTAACTCCTTTGTGAGAATACAAAAGGTGCATTTACCGATGCAGAAGGGTATGTGGACATATAACGCACCCTTTTCCGCTCCTTTTTGCTCTAATCTATCGAACAGCCATTCGATACGCTTCTTTTTAAGGTACGGGAAAAACGGGAACAGCGTATCATGATGTGATTTTAGCCATTTCCTCGTGTTTGTGTTGTTGTTTCCCATATATCCTCTAAAAAGAAAAAAGAATTACGGAGAGCTTTCCGGCACATAAATCACTTCCCCGTTTTCCAGCATATAAGTACTCCCCAGCTTCTTTCCCATACCCCCGATGGTTTCATTTGTAACCTTTTGAATTTCCACCTTCTCTCCTTGCTTCGTTATTATCTCCATATCCGCGGTTCCCGGATTCTTCACGAGGGTAACATCCTCTCCAGAGATCAACTCAGGCAAGCTGCTATAAGTTACCAGTGCCAGCATCAACGCCACGGCAAAGACCATCGCTATATCGAAAAGGTTCGTCAAGCCCCCCATCGGGTCTTCTTCTATCCCACCGCGACCTCCTATTCCAGAACTCCTTCGCATTCCTCTTCGTCTACCCATAATTTTCGTTCTTCTTTCCATCTTATAACCACCCGATTACACATCGTGGGCTCTGCCCACGTCCCCGCAAACCCAGAAAGGGTTTATTTCACGAGATTCGGTGTTAGGTGTGAGTTGTCAGGTATTAGTAGCCCTAAGACCTAAAACCTGAGACCTATTTAATCTCGTGGTTTTTTAATAATTTCTCCGCTACATACTCCATATCATTCATATCCTCCGTGTACCATCTCTGTCTTACGGTGGATACGACCATGGAAACAGCGCCTATCAAAAGCCCCACCACCGTTGACGTAAATGCAATTACCAGATTATTTGCCAGTTGTTCTATATTTCCGGCACTCAGACCCAGTAAAGCGGGACCCAATGGAATAAGAGTGCCCATAAGTCCAAGTATCGGTCCCATCCTTATAAGGATACGTGGTTTCTCTAACTTCTTCATTATTTCCACTTCTTTTTCCTGTAGCAATCTTTCCACTT
>JAYEII010000108.1:0-6506 GCA_034660015.1 Methanobacteriota archaeon
ATATATGTTAATATCTAAAGGTGTTCGGTTTCAGGGCATGAACCTTAAAAATTTTGGAGATAAGAAATGTTATTAACAATTTGTTTAAATACTATTAATATTATCAGAAGAATAGGGATGATGCAGATTAATGAATATGTAAATGTTTTCAGGAGGAGGGTACATGAATCATCGAAGCTAATTACCAAAGAATTACTAAAGCATGCTCCTTTCACTTCTTTTGGTGCCATTACAGGAATTCTTATCCTGCTTTTGGCGATTTACCTCCCGTCCATTGCTTCTGTTTCATATACCCTTTTCTATGTCTTCCATCCGATTCACGTGCTGTTAAGCGCGCTCGTGACTGCGGGTATGTATAGAGCACACGGTGGAAAAGGCTGGGCGGTATTACTAATTGGCTACACCGGGTCAATTGGCATAGCTACGATAAGCGATTCAATAATCCCATACGCAGGAGAGATATTACTTCAGCTACCTAATCCTGGGATTCATATAGGTTTTATAGAAAAGTGGTGGCTTATAAACCCTCTTGCTTTTATTGGCATTGCAATCGCTTATTGGAGACCTACAACTAAGTTCCCACATGCGGGGCATGTTTTGTTGAGCACATGGGCATCAGCGTTCCATATAATCATGGCATTGGGTGCGATGGTAAATTGGATTGCCTTCATTGTTATAGGTTTGTTTTTATTCCTCTCTGTTTGGTTTCCTTGCTGCCTGAGCGACATAATCTTCCCGCTTTTGTTTGTTAAAGAAGACAACGGCAACGGCAACGACAGCGGTAATAGCAATCTTTAAATTCGAGTTGCGACAGATATATTTTTATACCATGAGAAATAAAGAGTAATGGATAATAGGGGTGTGGAAGGAAAAAGAAAAATGAAAATCGTAACGATAATCGTGCTGGTGGTAATTGCACTGTTCGTATTGCTGCCTATTCTTTCTGGAAATGCGTCCATTCCGGAAGACCTATCGGCAATAGAAATCGGTGACTTTATCAGTGGTTATGTGCACTACTGGCTTACTGCGTTAAGAAGGGTATTCTAAGGTAATGTGCTTGGCTTGCTGTTGAAGGCACGGTCACGTTTCTGCCGCCGCTTCAAACCTTCCCTTCAAGAATTTCGTAGCCAACGAAGCGAGTAGCCAACCAGCACGTGGTCCCGAAGGCTGTTTCAACAGTGCGACATAAATCGCTTTGAATACCTCTTTTGCTTCTATGTTTGTAGCGGAAGCAACCTCGTATATTTTATCATGCCACGCCGACGCATCCAAGCTCGTACCTTCCTTTAGTTCTCCTGCCATCCGCTTCAATGCGTTCCTCTGCTCTACCGACAACTTCTTTATCTCTTCTGTCGGCAGCGCCGATTGCAATTCGAACTTTACGTTTAGAGGAGCATATTTCCGCAGCCAATTCTCCACATATACCGCTTTTTTCCTTAACTCCTTCATTTCCTCCGCGTCATCCGCATGAACCTCGTATCCGCTTCTTTTAATGACTTCGAGAAGTTCGGAAAAATCACCACGTGCAATTTGCACGAGCGTTATGAAATGCCTGAACGGTATTTTACCTGCAACACCTCTTCCTATCCCACCTATTTCTCGCTCGTATTCGTCTATCAGGTGCAGTAGAGGCAAACCCGGGTCGAATTCTATGTGCTTATCCGGTCTCACTCTCGAAATAACGTGCTTTAAAATCTCCGGCGGTATGGTTTCTAACATCTCGTGCACAGGGATATTCGTCCCCAGAGAAGACGACATAGCCGTGACTTTCGCCTTCGTGCCTTCTCGCTCCTTCCTCTTCAACAGGATATGTTCAAAAGGGATAGGATACGGCGCTTCGTAATCGTAGATTTCCGCTGATATTATCTTCCCGGTATCGTAAGACCCGCCAGGCGCGGCATGGTCCTTGCCAAAAGGCTCGACGGTAACGCCCAGGATTTTCCATCTCGCTGCCCAGTCTATCCGCCACGCTAATTTACCACCGCCTTTAAACGAAGCAACGCCCTTGTTTCCACATTCGCATTCGTAATATGCCTCCTCCTTATCCATGTCGTACCCCGTTACAATCGCGGATGTGATTCTGCCACAAGCATCACAAAGAGGATTAAAAGGCGTCCAGTCGTCTGACACTTGCCTGCCTGAAATTTGCTCTATTATCTTCGATATTTCTTCTCTCCTTGCAATCGCCTCTTTTATCACGTCCACGTACATCCCCGACTTATACATCTCATCGGCTTTGAAAGTCGCTATTTTTATGCCCAACTCGTCTAACGAATCAAGGAACGGCTGTAAAAAGTGCTCGGCATAGGTGCGGAGGCGTCCTTCCGGGTCGGGTATTTCCGACAGTGGTTTTCCTACGTGCGCTTCGTATTCTTCGGGAAGAAAAGGGTATCTTCTCCGCAGCGGGTCAAAAGTGTCAGCGACATAGATAAGTTTTGCTTCCACGCCCATATCCACGAGAGCGGAACAGACCGCATCCGCAGTTATTATCTCTCGCAGATTCCCCACGTGAATGTCTCCCGAGGGCGTAATACCCGTAGCAACAACATGCTCTTTCTCTTTCCTTCGCTCCACGATGTCCTTTGCGATTGCTAACGACCAGTGCATTTTTTCTTTGTCATTGTATATAAAGTAGAACTTCCTTCTATTTAAGACACAGATTTACACTGATTTACGCAGATTTATTTTAGTTTAACCGTGTTGATTCTTATCATCTATCTGTGTTAATCTGCGTTAATCTGTGTCAACGATTTATTTTTTCTTGCCTCTATGACTTTTCCGTTCTCATCTAACAGGAATTCAAGTAGAAACCTGTCCACTTTTGATGCTTTTGGGTTCCAAGTCCTTCCACAGACTCCGCACTCGACATCACTGCCCAATTCTATGACATACCAGCTCGCATCTGCGTATGGCGTTCCACAATAAGGGCAAATACTAACAGCAACATCCAGGAAGGCTTTCTTTTGCTTCGACACTTTTTCTTTTTAGAAAACACTTTCTTCGGTAAGTAAAAATAGATAAAAAGAAAGTGAATTCTTTACAAGACCATGAAAAGGATTGAAGTAAGGATAAGGGATGCGAAAGAAGAAGAATTGAAGCGTATAAGTGACAATATGGGACTCTCGCTGAATTTAGATGAGATGAAGAGAATAAAACGATATTTCGTTGCGAAAAAGCGAGAGCCGACAGATGTGGAATTACAAAGCATTGCACAAGCGTGGTCGGAGCATTGTTGTTACAAGAGTTCAAAAAGAATCTTGCAGAAGTTTATTTTTGGCATAGAAGCGCCGCAAAATATGCTGGTGATAAAAGAAGATGCGGGAGTGGTGGAGTTTGATGAAGAACATGCTTATGTCGTGGCATTCGAGAGTCACAACCACCCTTCAGCCGTCGAACCGTACGGAGGTGCGGCAACCGGAATAGGTGGCATTGTCAGAGATGTAGTCTGCATGGGTGCACAGCCCATTGCCTTGATAGACCCTCTGTTCTTCGGGCAGTTGAGTCATCCAGACGAAAAACTTCCTGCGGGGATAAAGCATCCGCGGTTTTTGTTTGATGGTGTCGTTTCCGGTATAGGCGACTACGGGAATCGAATAGGCATTCCAACCTGTGCGGGCATGGTTTATTTCGATGATGGTTATGTAGGCAATTGCGTGGTGAACGTGGGCTGTGTGGGAATAATGAATAAGGCAGATTTGAGCAGAAGCAGGGCGAAACCGGGCGAAGTGCTTGTTCTGGTCGGCGGTAAAACAGGCAGGGATGGCATACACGGCGTTACTTTTGCTTCCGTTGAGTTAACGGGTGAAGAGGAATCGCGAAGTGCCGTTCAAGTTGGCGACCCGATAACGAAAGAACCGCTAATGCATGCCATATCGGAAGCAAATGAGAAGGGGCTGATAAGCGGGATGAAAGACCTCGGTGGCGGCGGGTTATCATGTGCCGTGAGCGAGATGAACCATGCAGGAGGATGCGGTGCTGACGTCCATTTAGAGCGTGTAAAGCTAAAGGAAGAGGGACTCGACGGATGGGAGATATGGGTTTCAGAATCGCAGGAACGGTTTTTAATCGCCGTTTCGAGGGACAAAGTAGAAGGATTGCTTGCGATATTCGATAAGTGGGACGTAGATGCAGTGGCTATTGGACAAACTTTTAAGAAAAGTTCACAGATACGGATTTTTTATGAGGGGGAACTCATATTTGAGCTGGATACGGATTTCCTTGTTGCCTGTCCTATTTATGAGCGTCAGAGGGAGATAAGGAAGAAAGAAGAGGAGGAAGTTTCAATAGAAGAGCCAAAAGACTACAACGAGGTTTTAACGCGGTTGCTTGCCGCACCAAACATTACCTCGAGGGAAAGTATCATAAGACAATATGACCACGAAGTGCGGGCTTCTACCGTACTAAAACCGATGCAGGGGGTAATAGGAAAACAGACGCATGGCGATGCCGCAGTGATTAAGCCGTTGGAGGAGTCCTATAAAGGGCTTGCCATTACTTCTGATGTGAATCCGTCTTTTTGCAAACTAAATCCGTTCTGGGGTGCTGCAAGTGCGATAGACGAAGTATGCAGGAATTTAACCGCGGTAGGTGCAGTGCCGCATTCACTTGCCGACTGCTTGAACTTCGGTAATCCTGAGAAGCCGGATCGAATGGGCGATTTCTATGAATGCTGTCGTGGATTAGGCTACATGGCATCTTCGCTTGGCGTACCTTTTGTGAGTGGCAACGTGAGCTTTTACAATGAATCAGCAGCTATGGACGAATCTATTCCCCCTACGCCGGCGGTTCTGGGTATAGGGATATGCGAAGATGTACGAGAATGCATTACCGTGGACGTAAAAGAAGCTGACGGGAATTTGTTATATGTGATAGGAGAAACGAAAGCGGAACTGGGTGGAAGCGAATATTATAAGTTAAGGCATGTAGAAGGTGGAATTGTGCCGAGGACCGAGCCTGGGGTGCTGATGCAGAGTATGGGTGCGTTAAGGGAAGCGATGCAGGCGGGATTAATAGCAAGTTGCCATGACCTTTCAGAGGGCGGTCTTGGAGTTGCCGTATGCGAGATGCTATTGGGTGGTGACATCGGCGCTTCAATTGACCTTGCGGGTGTAAATCCGGAGATGAGAAGTGATTATAAGTTGTTCTCGGAATCTAACACGAGATGGGTGGTGGAGGTGTGGAAAGAAGAAGCGGAAAGGTTTGAGGAGTTGATCAAGGAAAGGAGCGTTTATGTAACTAAAATAGGAGAGACGGTGGGAGAGAAGAGGGTAGGTATTTGTGATAGAAATAAAGAGTTGATGAATCTTTCGTTAGAGGAAGTGAGAGAAGCGTGGAGTGGGAAACTTCGTTGATAAGAATGCAATTGGTGATAAATACATACGGGTCTTATCTGAGGAAGCAGGGGAACTGTTTTTTAGTGAGAAAAGAGGATAAGGTATTTGAAGTTTCAGTGAATAAAGTTGACAGCATTTTAATCACTACGGCGGCGTATATTTCCACGGATGCAATCAAGTTTGCCGTGGATAACAACATAGACATCGTTTTTCTCGATTCTTACGGCGACCCTTATGGAAGGGTGTGGCATCCTAAATTAGGAAGCACGACGTTGATAAGAAGGCGACAACTGGAGATGTATGACAAAGAGGAGGGGCTGAACCTGGCAAAGAAATGGGGGATTCAAAAGTTTGACAATCAAATAGAGTTATTGAAAAGGTTGAAGAAGACGAGAGCGGAGAAAAGAGACGATTTGGAAAAAAGCGTAAACGAAATAGAGCAAATGAAAGCGAGAATGAAGGCATTAAAAGGCACAATCGAGGCAAGAAGACAAACGATGTTGGGCATAGAAGGAATGGCCTCGAGAACATATTTTGGAGTTCTTTCTTTGGTTATGCCGGAGAAGTTCAAATTCGATGGAAGGAGCAGGAATCCGGCGACGGATGAGTTTAACACTATGCTGAATTACGGATATGGCGTTCTGTATTCAATGGTGGAGAAGGCGTGCATCATTGCAGGTTTAGACCCTTACATCGGGTTTCTTCATACGGATAACTACAACAAGAAATCGCTGGTTTTTGACATCATAGAGATGTTCAGAACATTCGTAGATGAACCCGTGGTTCATCTGTTCAGCAAACGAAAGGTAAAGGAGGAATATTTTGATAAAATACAGAACGGGTTGAGTTTGAATAAAGAAGGAAAAGCGGTGTTGATAGAAGCGCTAAACGCGACTTTTGAAAAGACAATAAAGTACAGAGGCAGGAATATAAAGACGAAGAACGTCGTTCAATTTGAGTGTCATAGAATTGCAAATAACCTTTTAAAACAAACATTTTAGAAGTTTTGATCCAAAAACAATCACATAATTAGGATGAAGAACAAATGGGGATTGAAAGAAAGAGAAAGACCACAATTAACTCTAATTTGAGACACATAAAGATTTATTTGGATACAAACGTGTGGTGCAGGCCATTTGACGGGCAGACACAGCAAAGGATAATTGATGAGGG
>JAYEII010000109.1:0-1411 GCA_034660015.1 Methanobacteriota archaeon
GTGGGTAGAGGCATACTTCTGGGGATAACAGAGACATTGGAAGAAGCAAAGAAGCTTTTAAATGACTTAAATCATCAATTGAAAGGTTCTTAACTTACAAGAAGATGAGAAGGGCATTGGCTGAGCTTTGGAAAGAAGGGCATGAAACTCTCGATATTTATTATCCCGAAGATATGAGTCAGGGTGAAGAGAGCTGGTCGGTTGACGTTTATCAGGACGAACTCAATGAACGCTGCCGCTTGAATTGGACCTGGACGGTGATAAGCAAGAAGGAGTTGGAGGAAGAAGGCGGGAAGGAGGAAGAACTGCCAGAATGGGAAGAAGTAGTTGATGAACCATTCTCAGAAGAAGTGGTTTGTAAAGCGATAGAGAAGTGGTTACGTGGGAGGGGCTATGAATTTGGAGTGAGAATGATATCGCTTGAGCAGGCAAGAGGTTCCGGACTGGTCAAGAAGTTAAGGGAGCGAGAGGATGAATTAGAGGAGGGAGAGGCGGTTTCAATGGAGGTAATGGAGCGGGAATTGAAGGAAGAGGAAAATAAAAGATTGGCGGATTTTATAGCGACGAGGGAAGATAAGAGAAAGGTCTTTTACTATGATGGTCTTTATGGCTCTCTTGTAGCTGATGTTGAATCTGATAGGTTGGTGGGCAAGATTGAGGGGATAGATAAAGAGATAATTTATGAGGGGAAAACAGTGAGGGAATGTGAGGAGAAGTTCAGGGAGGCTGTGTTACGGTATAGAAAGAAATCGTAATATGATAAAAATTATAATAAAATAAAATATCTAAATAACTAAATGACTCATACATTGCAGAACAGGTATGTGGTTGTAACTGGCGATCTGAAATCTTCGAGAAAGCTGAAGGACAGAGCGGAAGTTCAGGAAGAATTAAAAAATGCTTTAAGAATAGTCAACAGAAGATTTGAGGAAGAGATACCTGCAAAATTTATGGTTGTAGGCGGGGATAGTTTTCAAGGGATGCTTTCCTCACCGAAATATCTGTTCGATATTTATTATGTATTTGTTGAAAACATTGGTCATCAGTTCTATCTGGGGATTGGCGTTGGCGGCATATCTACAAGTTTAAGCGAAAATGTTGGAGAGATAGATGGCGAAGCATTTCATAAAGCATCTGACGCATTAAAAGGAGCAAAGAAAGAAAATATGTGGATTGCATTCAAAAGTGAGTGGGAAATTGATGAGGTTGTTACGTGTTTATTGAATTTCATGGCAGATGTAATGTGGAACTGGACCGATAGGCAAAAGAAAATTATCATATATTTCAGGGAGCAAGGAGAGAATAGGGAGGCGGTTAGATTGGCGTCTAAGAATTTTGGTGTTGGTGAAAGGAGTATATATAAAACGTTGAGAACAGGGAAATATCATTTATGGAGAGACGCAGAAATGGC
>JAYEII010000109.1:1511-6466 GCA_034660015.1 Methanobacteriota archaeon
TCAGGGAGCAAGGAGAGAATAGGGAGGCGGTTAGATTGGCGTCTAAGAATTTTGGTGTTGGTGAAAGGAGTATATATAAAACGTTGAGAACAGGGAAATATCATTTATGGAGAGACGCAGAAATGGCAGTTGTAGATTTATTGAACCAGAAATGGTTCGAATTGGAAATTGAACCAGAAATGAATTAAAGGATAGGAAAATGGCGGAGTACTATTTAATCGGGACACTTGTAAGCATAACCTTTGCATTACTTGCAGGCATTGTTGTCAGAGTAATTTTGGCGGGAGAGATATGAAGAAAAAATTTCTTTTGAGAAGAGCATTTTGGCAGGGGTACTCGAAAAGGGTGATGAAGGAGCTCGGGTATTCGATAAGCGAGGAGGAGGAATTTGTAAAGAGCTTATTTGGAAGCATTGCTGGAAGAGCTAAGGAGAAATCGTTGGTTGTGTTTGGGCAGTTGATTTTTTTGCTTGTTTTTACTTCTACCGCGGGTTTGGGATATGTATTCAAGGCTTTAAGTTCATATTTCAATTTCAAACCACGAGATTCCACAAGATTAACACAGAGGGGAAAATAAAGAAAAATATAAATAAAATAAATTTTGAGGAAGGTGGAAGAGATAAAGATGATTCATTGTAAACATGAAAGTTGCGGTGCCACAGAAAAGGTATGGTTACCATACGAATTTGAGGGTAGAAGCAAAGGATTAAAGCCGCATCCATATTGCATTCACTGTGGTGTCGTCAAAAACATCTCAAGAGATAGGGCAAAACCTATGGGATATTACGTGAACGAGCTTGCAAAGAAGCCAATCACAAAGGTGCAGATGCGGCTCATCATAAAAGAATTAGAAGCTCTGGGTTTTGATGATGCCTATTCAATGACAAAGTCAGCACAGGAAGAAATATTCAGCAGTGTGATTCAAAAATACTGCAAATTATCGTGCCAAACCTGAATTGAATAGATGAGATGGTAAGAGGGCGGCACGTGCACAGCGGATGCTATCTATGAGGTCGATAGACAGTAGCGCAGTCGTAGCGTCTATATCTTATTATCTATTAACGGAAGAAACTTCAGGCTGGTCATTCGCCATCTGAGCGACATGAAAGACCGGAAACTGATTCCGGCATTCATCAATACAAATTTATATTAATACAAATATTAGCGATATATATAGATGAAGCATCAGGAAAAGTGAAAGAAGATAGAGTAATAATAGCAAACGAGCAGGAGTTCAGCCGAAATCTGGTTCAAAATTTTTACGCTGCCCTCAATTTCATCCTTGAATCAATTGGTAAAAGGAGTCGAAAAGGAGACATTCGGCGGCTGGAAACATGGGAATTCCCCGTGAGTGTGGTCAGAGAAGCCTTAGTCAACATGATTGTGCACCGGGATTATCGGCAGAACATCAAAAGTACCGTTGAAATCAGGCCGTCCGCAGTTTCTTTTTACAACCCTGCACAACTGTTCGGCCCAACGATCACCATAGAGCGTCTGAAAAAATTACATCCCTATAGGCCAGGCAACAGACTGATTGCGAAAGTATTCTATCTGCTGGGACTGTTTGAAAATTGGGGCGGCGGCACCCTCAAGATCATTTCGGAAACTATGAAGTCAGGGAAGCCTTCACCTGAATTTACTTTTGAAGATGGCATGTTCAGGCTTGTTTTGTTCAGGTGACCTTGCCACTGAGACACAGAGATTTAAACTGACAATCATTTTTCTGCAAAAATATAAAAGAAAAGATGCGCACGATGGATATAAGGAAAAAAGAAGTTTTAACGGATTTAAAGAAGTTGATGGAAAGTGATTAACAAGAAGGAAATGAATTGGACGTGATGAAAGCATCTATCATAATATGCACGCACCGAAGTGATAGGTATGAAGACTTTGTAGAGGCAATAAATAGCTTGAAAGCTCAATCCTACGAGAACGAGAAGCTGGAGATTGTCGTGGTTGTAGATGGAAACAGGGAGCTGTATGAAAGGATTTTAAAAAGTGGAATTGAAGAGGTGGATAAAACAGAGGTCAAGGTGATATTAAACGAAAAAAACCTGGGTCTTTCAGAGAGCAGGAATAAGGGCATAAAAGAGGCAAAAGGCGATGTCATTGCGTTCTTCGATGATGATGCGGTTGCAGATGAGAACTGGTTGAGAGAGCTTGTGAGGTTGTATGAAGAAAAAGATGCAATTGCGGCGGGTGGGAAATTGCTGCCAAAATGAACTTCAAAAAGACCTAAATTCCTGCAGGAGGAGTATTACTGGCTGATTGGTGCAACACATAAGGGATTTCCGGAAGAGGTAACAGAGGTTCGCTACACACAAATTTTTATGAGAATTGGATGCCTTTGGATGAGGTTGAACTCACTGTAAAAGGTGTCGAGAGATTTGTGAAGAAAAAGAATACATATCAATAACTATATTGATGATTTAAAAGGGGCATTATATGGAACTGAGATATGAGCCTCCAAAAACCGATGTAGTTTCCACGGGAGTGATGCAACCCCTCAACTACCATTTCATCATAAAAAATAACAAAATACTTCATAATTATGTTACCTCATAGCGTTCATGCACAACTCACAACTTCCGGGACACCATTAAGTACCCCGTAAACGTGCTATTTTAAGCACAAACAACCCATAATTACCATCTTATATCCGGTGCCGATAGCTTACGCTAAGGCATCCACGCACTCGATTTTATCTCGCGTTCGACCTACAAACTCGTTTATGCTCGCCAATTGTTCCTTATACCTGATTTCGTATTTCTTATTGAATTCAAACTTGACGGATTTGCCATTGAAAGAAATAACTGCAACTTTATGAAGTATATCCCGCCTCAGCACTTCTATGCCAGCGTTCCTGTATTTCTCCGTTAAAGCGCGTTTGAATATGTTAACGATGTCGTAAGCGATGAAACTGAAGTAAATATGCACCTTTATCGGCTCCAAATCCCTGCTCGGCAGCTTGTTTATGTACCATTCGCCCTTCGCTTCCTCGAACAGGGTCTCTATCAACCAGCGATTCCCGTAATCCTCGATAATCTGCTCTGGCGTTGCGTTAAACACGTCCGTCAGCCAGATGGACATTTCTTCCTTCTCAGCCCCGTCTAATACCTTTATTTCCGCCTTGTAACCCTCTATCCGGTATTTCCTCCATCTGCCCTTCCCGACAGCCTTGATCTCCTGTATTTTCCTCAGCGTTTTCGCTATCGTAGTTGCAGGCTTCTTAGAATTGCTAAATACCTCTCCATATTCCTTCTTGTACAGATCAAGGAGTTCCTGCGTGGTATATGAACCAGAGAGTCGTTCCAGGAGCAGGCGAAGCTTGTCTTCCTTCGATAACCGCACTCTTTTCTTCTCCACGACTATGCGAACAAGAATGCCACCGGAAAACGAGCTGACGCACTCTGCAATGCGCACTGGCTTTTTCTCCGCATCCCGCTTGAGCTTTGCCGCTTTGCCGCGGGCTGTTTTCGGCTTGTACTCCTTTGTTTTCAGTACAACTTCCCGGAATTCATCTTCGCCTAATTCCGCAGCCTGCTCGTAGAACTTCGTTCCCTTTTTCCCCCTCGTTACGTACTCCATGTGTTCTTTATCGTCCAGCCATAGGAAGTTTTCCTCATCGTAAAAACCGCGGTCAATGTAAAGCCTTTTTATCTTTTTCCCCGTTATTTCCACCGCCTTTTTGACCATATCCTGCAAAGAAGGCGCGTCTGCCTCATTTATCCCCCGCACCTCGAAGTAAATGGGTATCCGATACACGACATCGTAGATCACAAACAGCTTGTACCCCATCACGTTCTCGTTCGTCTGATAATCGAAGACTTCCTCAGCACCCTCGTAAGTCAGTCCATCTACGCGCATTTTACTGCTATCGCACGCCGCCGTCTCCCCAGTCACGAATCCGAGGATTCTCATCCACTGAATGATCGCCTGATAGGCTTTTCGCAGCTCTTCCTCCCGGTATCGCCGAATATCCTCATCAAGCGTGCTTTTGCTCGGCGTTCTATCCCCGTCGAGCGTGCAGATTATCTGCAAGAATACGTCGTCCTCCAGCTCTTCGTCCAGGCCGTATGCGTTCTTGAAGCCGAGTATCATCTTAACGATGTACGCGAGACTGATTTGCAGCGGTGTATAGACGCAGTTGCTCCTCTTTTCCACCTTCATGTCCTCCAGAATGTTTACGATGCCCAATCCGTAGAGGACATAGAGCATGAGATTGAATCCCGCCCATTTGGTAGCGGTGCGGCGTATTTTCTTATTGATGCGCGTGAATTTTAATGATTCCATCTCTTTACTCATTCGGGGGAAGCGGCGGTTGCCAAAATAGCACTTCGTGAATAATACCACTTGATGTCTCTCCAGATCCTCGAAGTTCATGCAGTCGGTGATATGGGCGATCAAATCACCAAAAAAGCGGTTGAAATCCGCGCCCATCCGCCCCCGGAACTTTGTTACTGCCCCTTTTGTGGGCACCTTCTCGAATCCCATCAACTTCATACATGACTTAGTTGAGGAAAGGAAATCAAGTGCTTCTTCTATCTTCAGCCCCGATAATTTCGCAAATAAGAAGAAAGAGAGTATCGAGGCAGCGGTATAATCTTGCCCGTCATACTTCCTCAGTTCTTCGTTCTCACTGAGCCGGAGGCGGGCTGTGTTAAAGAAAGCTCGGATCGTTCTTATTCCCTGTTTGCTGAGCCGGTTTAGGAAAATCCACAGCTCCAGCAGGTATCGTAGGCATCCCCAGTCGTATGAATCGTAGCCAAAAGCACTCGATTGCCCCTTTATGTTGAGTAGCTTGTTAACTCCCTCTTTGAACTCATCTTCTACCATACTATGACGGTAGATAGGATATGTTTATATAAGGCACATTTCGTCTGGAGCACGCCTTCCGTAAGTTTTGGTAAATAGGACTAAACTATTTATGTGAGGAAACTACTTTGGATTTTAGAG
>JAYEII010000110.1:0-6450 GCA_034660015.1 Methanobacteriota archaeon
CGTGCCTTTGAAGATATTCGCACCGATTCTCCTGCTCGTCTTTTATCTCACTCTATACTACGTTAACAAATCAGAGCAAGGGAAAAGGACAATAGGGAAATATGGGTTGTGTTGCGTGATTTCATTGACAATCTTATATTCAATTATTTGTATTAATAACGTATGCCAATGGGCATTTGTGGTCTGATGTAATAAAAAAACTATATTGTTGACACAGATTAACGCAGATTAACACAGATGATAAAAATTAACAATGTTAACGTAAATAAATCCGCGTAAATCAGTGTTAATCTGTGTCTTAAATAGAAGGCAGTTATCCTTTATGTACAATAAAAAAATGGAAGAAGAGAAAGAGAAAATCTGGGCTTGGCTAATGCCAAGCGGGAAAATATATAAGGTGGTGACAAACCCGGGGGACGGAACAATAAGCGTTTACAATCCAAACGGGGCGTTGGTGCGGAAAGATGAGAACCTGAGTGTTGCGGCAGTAAGCCTGATAGAGAAGAATTTTCTTGAAACTGTGGCAACGATGGTAGAGGGGAAGGGAATGGGAGTGGAAACGGGAAATGAGCTGACGGATGAGATAGGGATGTATATAAGATAGCTCCTCAAAAATTCTGTCTGAACAAAAAGAAAAATAAATTATTTATTGACACAGATTAACACAGATGATAAAACTCAACAATGTTAAACTAGAATAAATCCGCGTAAATCCGTGTCTTAAATAGAAGGCACTAAGTCATACTTTATGTACAAAAAAAGGGGGAAAATAAAAAATGGGGATAGGATTTGCAATAGGTGTAGTACTTTTCGTTATTGCAGTGGTTACGTTGCTGAAGGCAGTGACTACCGTGAAACAGTATGAGAAGGGAGTTGTGGAAAGATTTGGGCAATATAAGGAGACTCTGGACCCGGGCTTGAGGTTCATCGTGCCTTTTGTTGATAATATCGCAGAACGGATAGATATGCGTGAGACGGTCATTGACATCGCACCTCAGGCGGTCATTACAAAGGATAACGTAGCAGTAACTGTTGATGCGGTTATCTACTACGTTGTGACAGACCCAAAGGCGATTAGATATGAGATCGCGAACTTCAGGTTTGCAATAAGCAAATTGGCGCAGACGAACCTGAGAAACCTCATCGGTGACATGACGCTCGATCAGACGCTTACCGCAAGGGATAAAATCAATACAGCGCTTCGAGAAACACTGGACGAGGCAACCGATAAATGGGGTGTAAAGGTGGTTCGCGTAGAGGTTCAGAAGATTGACCCACCACAGGACATCGCAGACGCAATGAGTAAGCAGATGAAGGCAGAACGTGAGAAGAGAGCCACTATTTTGAGCGCAGAGGCATACAAAGAAAAGCAGATTCTTGAGGCAGAAGGAGATAAGCAAAATGAGGTACTAAAGGCAGAAGGTGATCGTGCCGCAGCTATACTTCGAGCTGAGGGTGAAGCAAAGGCTATTGAGAACGTCTCGAAAGCAGCAGAGGAGTTCTTCATAGGAAATGCGCAGGTTTTGAAACAACTTGAGGTAACTCAGGCATCTTTGCAGGATAACACAAAAATAGTCGTATCGGACCAGTCAAAGCTGATTAACATTCTCGATATGCTAAAGGAGGGGGATAAAAGGAGGATTGTTCCGATAGAGAAGTGATTTTTTACGCCGGATAATTGCCGTTTGGAGGCTGTCCCATTAGGGACAGTCTCTTAAGAGGCTGTCTCACAATTCAAAATTGGAAGAAAAAGAAAGGAGATTTCTTCTTATGGACTAATGTAATGTTTGGCTTAGGAAAAGAAGAGATGAAAAGAGAGAATCGAGAGCTGTATAAAACCACTCTCCGATGGTTATGTGGATTGTGGGCATTAGGATTGGGAAGCAGGCTCACATTGGAACTTTTACTATCTGATGGATGGGTACACGTACCAAAGCATCCTCTAAATATATGGTTTGATTTCTTACCTCTTTGCTTGTTCGGGTTATTCGTGGTTATTTTTGAGACGAAAGAAATGAGGAAATCTATCAATAAGTCCGCTGCGGTATATAATAAAAAGTCGAGAAGGACACTGACTGAAATCGTAGCAGAGCTAATGAGGCGCAGGGGAGGTTCATATCCTTCTGTGGGTATAAAGGAATGATAACACGGTCAGCAGCTTTTATTTGGGATATTTGCATTAATAATGGTTGTGGTATTATTTTTGATTAGGGGAAGTGTTATCAGATGAGATAAAGGAATGGGTGATAAGCTAAGTAGAAAATATGAGTTGGCTATTTTTCCTAAAAAGGAGAGATAAATGAGGATATAGAAAAAAGAACCTGATTAGGAAAATTATAGGAGCACTGGTGAATGCGTTTTTTCTCTTCGGGCGAGAACTTGCTTTAAGTAAATTGAAAGAACAAAAGAAAGGCTACACAAAGTCCAACACCAACACCTGAAGAGAAGGGGGGACCGTGATTCGCAGCGGTATTCGCAAGCAGGGTTATTGGCAGTAGCATATCTTTTGCGAAGAATGGGGTGAAACAACAGGGATCCCTCGGAAATTCATCCCGAGGTTGGAAGGTTTTGGCTTATGAATACGATAACGGAAAGAGTGAGGCTCAGGGAAGGTATAACAAAAACGGCGATATGTTAATGGACATTACAGTTAATGTCTTCTTGACCTCGAGATACTTTTCATTCTTTGCCTTTGGTAAGCCAATATTTTATCACTTAAAGGATGAGCAGGCTGTACACGGAGATGGGTCAATGAAACAATAACTGCTTCTTTGTTCTCTTCAAGTACAGTGCAAACGATACCACCCATATCCCCGGAGTCAAACACCTTAGTTATCTTTAATTCCGTATCCATGCTAATGTCTTTCCCTTGTTTACGAAAGTGCTGAGCAAGTTCTTTAGACGGATAAACGGGAATAGGCAAATACCGTTCCATTTCTTTGATTAGTTCCATATTCTTCTCCTCCTTTATTACAACATATAGTCTTGAATTTTATCTTTTCGGAATGACTATAAATACGAGAGGATACTCATGTGAATAATAAATCATCTGGGAATGGCACTTCTGATGCCTTATCGCAGAAGAAGGAAACGAAGGGCGTGGAGACATTACTTGGCGACCCTAAAAAAGCCATTATCACACTTTCATTACCAATGATCGCGGCTATGTCCGTGCAAGCAATCTACAACCTTGTTGATGCGATTTGGGTTTCGGGTCTTGGTGCTGACGCACTCGCTGCGATTGGTTTCGTCTTCCCCTTTTTCTTCCTCGCTATGGGACTGTCTAATGGGTTGGGTGTAGGTGCAGGGTCTGCCATATCCCGCAGGATTGGTGCTCGGGATAAGCTGGGTGCAGACAACGTAGCAGTTCATACAATCGTTATAATGCTGTTACTCGCAGTTGCTTTTACCATACCGCTTTTCGCTTTTGCTCACGAGATATTCGCTCTGATAGGCGCGGGTAAGACCGTAGGTATGGCTGTGGCTTATGGACAGGTTATCTTTGCCGGCAGTATTCTTATATTTTTCACTAACATCGCGAATTCAATATTGCGGGGCGAAGGAGATGCCAGGCGAGCCATGTATGCCATGGCATTGGGTGCTGGTCTGAATATCATATTGGACCCGATTTTTATCTACACCTTTGGTCTGGGCATTGCAGGCGCTGCCTGGGCTACGCTCATATCGTTGGGTGTCTCATCCATTATCATGTTAAACTGGCTTCTGCTCAAAAAAGATACCTACGTATCGTTCTCATTCAGCGATTTCAAATGCAGTAAGGACATTATTATGGACATCTTCAGAGTTGGTCTGCCATCTTCGGTGATGATGCTTTCCATGTCATTCATGGTGTTGATAATGAACGCCATAATAGTAATGGTAGGTAACACAGATGGAGTGGCAATCTACTCTACCGGATGGCGTGTGGTAAGCATAGCCATCCTGCCGACGATGGGTATCGCTACTGCCGTTGTCACGGTAAGTGGAGCTGCTTTTGGTGCGCGCTCCTTTGAGAAGGTAAGTATTGCTCATCTCTATGCAGTAAAGATTGGTCTCATGATAGAGGCCGCTATCGCAGTGGCAACCTTCATTTTCGCTCCTCAGATAGCTGCGGTATTTACACAAGCTGAAGGAGCGGCACATATTGCATCTGATTTGACAATTTTTCTCAGGATAACCAGTTTTTACCACCCAACAATATCATTTGGCATGCTCTCTTCTTCGCTTTTTCAAGGAACAGGAAAAGGGATGAACGCACTGATTGTCACGGTTTTACGAACACTTATACTGACTCCGTTATTTACGGTCGTATTTGGTTTCAGCCTTGGATTGGGTTTAGTGGGAATCTGGTGGGGCTTGGTTGCAGCAAACATCGTTGCGGTAACAGTAGCATTCTCATGGGCTCGGCTGTATATACGGGAGCTGATGAAAACAACGATACATTAAAATGTTTTTCGATACTTTATCGTACTATATATAATATTCACTTAACGAAATGCAAGAACTAATAAAATACGGTAAGAAGATAGTAGAGGCAGGACTTGCACATTCGCATTTCGGGAATGTGAGCAAGCGAGTTGGTGACCAGATGCTTATCAGCACCACGGGAAGTATGCTTGACGAACTTGAAGGACAGATTGTCACGGTTCCAATAGACCCCGCATCGCCGGATGAGCTTGATGTGATTGCCTCGTCAGAAGTAAACGTCCATCGAGCGATTTACAAGGCGACATCAGCTCTTGCCGTTTTACACGGGCATTCAAAGTACGCAGTGGTGATGTCTATGCTTTGCAAACCTGGCGAGCAGATGCAAATAGTGCCTGAAGATTCAGAAAGTATGTATTTCCTGCACGAAATACCGGTGGTGACGGGTGGTATGGGGTCAGAAGAATTAGCGAGAAACGCAGCTCAAGCGCTTCGTGACCACAAAGGCGTTGTCGTTCAAGGTCATGGCACGTTTGCTCGTGGTGCAACGGTAGACGAAGCTTTTGTCATTCTCAGCTCGATTGAACACGCCTGCATGGTAAAATACTTGTGCGATATGGCGAGAAAATGAAAGAAGATAAATTATTGACACAGATTAACGCAGATTAACACAGATGATAAAAATCAACAATGTCAAACTTAAATTTAGAAAGTCCGCGTAAATCAGTGTAAATCCGTGTCTTTAATAGAAGGAAGTTATACTTTATATACAACAAAAAAGGAGATGAAATAAATGACTGATTTGTTAGAAAATATTTTTGGGACTTTGTTCAGCCCGGCCTCTACGTTCAGGCGAATGTTGGAAGAGAGAACAGCGGTAACTACCGCAGCTATCGTGGTTCTAATTGCATGCATTTGCAGCGGAGCAGGGAGCATATTAACGCAAAGCGCGTTCATGTCCCTGTTTGCAGAGTTTCCGGGTTTTGAACCTGTCGGTCCAGGTTTCGAAGAGATGATGTTTTCGCCAATTGCATCCATGACCATAAGCGTAGTTTTTGGATTTATTCTCTGGGTCGTTATCGCAGGCATATTTCACGTAGTAGCAAAGATTCTGGGAGGAAAGGGTGCTTTCACAGAAATGCTGGTTCTAATGGGTTTTGCTATGCTTCCGAATATATTTCAGGCTCCAATTGGTTTAATCGCCATTCTTTCTGGTGGTTTAACCGGGGCATTCATAGCTATTGGTATGGGAGGTATTTTAGCAATCTGGGTTTTGATACTGGACGTTCTCGCAATTAGAGAGGCACATAAGTTCTCAACGGGTAGGGCAATTGCAACTCTCGTTCTTCCATTCGTGGTTCTTATGGTGCTGGCGTTTATACTTATAATCGTAGCTATTTTTTTGATTTCAATGTCATAAACAATCTTGACATTGTCAGATTAACCGCAGAGTACACGGAGAGCGCAGAGGATGTAGAGGATAATGTTTATCTTACATAAAAATATAATTTTTCTCTGTGAACTCAGCGTTCTCCGTGGTAAATAAGAAATGTGACAGAGTAAAATGGAAAGCATTAAAGCGGTAATGGAAAACAAAAGAAAGGTCATTGCATTGCTCCTATTAGGCTTTTGTTTGATTTCCGTGGTGTTCGGAATTGCCATCATAGCGAAAGGTCCGCTTGATAGCGGTGGCATAGGCGTAGGCGGCGATAAAATAGCAATAATCAACATTGAAGGTGCAATCGTGGGTGGCAGCGGTGGATTTGGGATATTTGGCTCAGCATCAGGTGCAGATGATATTGCAAGGCAGATACAACGTGCAGGTGAAGACCCGTCTGTAAGGGCAATCATACTCAGGATAAATAGCCCTGGTGGAAGTGCTGCGGCATCTCAGGAATTACACGCGGAGGTATGCAAGGCACGAGAGAATGGTAAGATAGTGGTGGCTTCGATGAGCGATGTAGCCACTTCTGGCGGGTATTACGTTGCCTGTGGGGCCGACAAAATAGTTGCGAATCCAGGAAC